>CAYPJH010000319.1:0-3082 GCA_964411035.1 uncultured Methanobrevibacter sp.
GTTTGAACTGCACTTTCTATGCCTATACCTTCTTCAGCTACTCCGAATAGAGAACTGAAAGTTCCTACAACCACCTCCTTAGCAACAACACCAAATATTAAAGATACAGATGGTTGCCATTCTCCAAATCCTAAAGGAGCAAAAATTGGAGATACTGCAGTTCCAATTTGACCTATTGCACTTTCTTGCGCACCATACTCTACACCCATAGGCACACTGCTTAAAATCCAGATAACAACTGAAGCTAGAAGAATGATTGTTCCTGCTTTTCTTAAAAATCCTTTTGTTTTTTCCCAGGTATGTAATAAAACACCTTTTAATGAAGGCAATTTATAAGTTGGAAGTTCCATAACAAACGGAGAAGACATTCCTTTAAACATAGTCCTTTTAAGTATGAAAGCAACCAAAATAGCTACTGCAATACCAATTAAATAAATTGCAAATAACATTTGTCCTTGATATGCTGAAAAGAATGCAGCGATAAACAATGCATATACTGGCAATCTAGCAGTACAAGACATGAAAGGTAAAATCATCATAGTTAACAAACGATCAGATTCGTTTTCCATTGTTCTAGTTGCCATAATTCCAGGGACCCCACAACCAAAACCTAAAATCATAGGAATAAATGCTTTTCCATGAAGTCCAACAAGTTTATGCATTAAACGATCCATAACAAAAGCAGCTCTTGCAAGGTAACCGCTATCTTCAAGAATACTGATAACTAAAAACATCAATATAATTTGAGGTAAAAAGACCAGTACTCCACCTACACCGCCAATAATACCATCAACAATAAAAGATGATAAAAATGATTCTCCTAAAAGACCAATTACCGTGTCCCCCAACAATGAGAATCCTTCATCTATAAGATCCTGGAACGGTGCTCCCACAGTAAATACTATCTGAAACATTATATATAATATAGCTAAAAATATTGGAATTCCTAAAATTCTATTTGTAACTATTTTATCTATTTTATCTGTGAGTGATGGCTTTTCTACAGCTGGTTTGGATATTGTTTCCTTAACAAGCCCATCAATAAATGCATAACGTGCATTAGCTATTATTTCTTCAGGATTTTCATTGAAAATATCCTCAAGGTGACGCTCAACTTTTTTAACTTCCCTCATTATAGCTTTACCACAAGGTGATGCTTCAACTTTTTCAGTTATGATTTCATCATTTTCAAGCAGTTTAATAGCTGTCCAAAAAGAAGGAATGTTATTTAACTCCCTGTCTTTTTCAATTAATTTCTGAATATCACCTAAATGATCTCTTAATTCTTCACCATAAACAAGTTTTTTACTTGAATGAATTGGTTTTTTAGCTTGTTTTTTAACTGTTTTTAATAACTCATCAAATCCATCTTTGTTTTTTGCATTAATTTCAACTACTGGAAAACCTAATAATTCTGCCATTTCATTAATTTTAATATAATGTTCTTTTCTTTTTGCAAAATCATTCATATTTAGAGCCATTACTAAATTGGCATCTAATTCCATCATTTGAACTGTTAAATATAAATTTCTTTCAAGATTAGCCGCATCCACAACATTAATTATAACATCTGACTCTTCATCTACAATGAAATCTCTTGAAACGATTTCTTCGATAGAATGAGCGCTTAATGAATAATTACCTGGCAAATCAATAACATCAAAACGGACATCATCAAAATCAAAATGACCTTCTGCTTTTTCTACTGTTTTTCCAGGCCAATTTCCTACATGCTGATGCATACCGGTTAATTGATTAAAAACTGTGGTTTTACCAACGTTTGGGTTTCCAGCCAATCCAATAATCAATTCTTTCATCAGTTTTTCTCCTATATTTATTAAATAGATTATTTAGTTTTACCTAAATATGTTTTCATATTACTTCATCATCATATATAAATATTTAGGTATACCTAAAAAATTTCAATCGATGTACAATTATTAATCTAAAAATATAAAGATTAAAAAAATTATTTACAACATCCAAAGAAAAAGTTGAAAATTTTTTTAACAACCTTTTTTACTGGATGTACATTCTGTTCTTTATTTTTACAACACATACATTTATTTTTAGTCATAAATACACCCAATAACTAAAAATGGAAAAAAATACATCAAGTTAAAATAATATATAAAGTTTAATTTTATTGAGTTCATCTTTTAATTAATAAAAATTAAAAACTAAATCAGATAACTTGAAGTTATATTATTTCCATCATGAGATAATTACTAATTAAATATTAGTTTTAATTTTCATCATCACTTATAATTTAAAGAATAAATCATATATAAATATTTAGGTATGCCTAAAAATACAATTGTATAATAATATAATAAGTAAAAAACAAAATTTTAAGTATAATGTAAAACATAAAACTAGTATAATAAATTTGTTAATATCAAATCACTATCGAGGTGAAAATTAAATGGAAAAATCAAATTTAATTATTTCTATTATAATTGTTGTGTGTATCGCTGCAGGAGTTGCTGCTTATGGAATTACAAACAGTGACAACGTAATTTTTTCCAACTTAGCTGGTGTAGGCTCTGATAGTGGAAACAATGGATTAGGTAGTGGAAATAATAGTAGTGGAATTAATGTTGAAACTGGAAGTGGATCTAGTTCAGGCACCGGTTCAGGTTCAGGCCACGGAAGTGGAACAGGATCAGGATCCGGTTCAGGTCAGGGAAGTGGAACAGGATCAGGATCCGGAGGATCTAAACCAAGTCCAAGCCAAACAAAAATTACTCCTAGCAAAGCTAAATCTATTGCAAATCAACACATATCCCAAGAAGGATGCTATGCAGGAACTCCACAAGACACTGGTTCAGAATACATAGTTCCAGTTTTAAACGAAAACGGCAAACAAGTTGGAGAAATCAGCATATCATACAGTGGAAAAGTAATTGGAGGTGGAGGTGGAGGTTAATGACAAAAATTACCCCCATCAATGCTAAATCTATTGCAAATAAAGTTATAAAACAAGAAGGATGCTATGCAGGAACTCCACAAGACACTGGTTCAGAATACATAGTTCCAGTTTTAAACGAAAACGGCAAACAAGTTGGAGAAATCAGCATAT
>CAYPJH010000320.1:0-10206 GCA_964411035.1 uncultured Methanobrevibacter sp.
ATTGTGGATCTGCAGATTTAGGCCTTAAAATAGCACAAAAGAAAAATCTATTTACAGCTCCTAAAATAGAGATTTCAGTAACGCCCCTACTTACAACAGGGGGACATTTTGACTTGTTTTTACCTTCAGGTTTTGATATGGAAATAATGTATCCCGGATTTCCTAAAGGAAGATGTGATGGAGTTGAAGAAGTTCTTAAAAAAACAAGAGAAGTTAAAAGAGCAGGAGCAGACTTTATAAAAATAATGTGTAGTGGAGGTGTTCTTACAACAAACACATCACCTGATGCTCCACAGTTCAACACTAAAGAACTTAAAACAATTGTTAATGAAGCAAAAACCGATAATCTTAAAGTATCTGCACATTGCCATAGTTCTAAAGGAATAGAAAACTGCATTAAAGCAGGAATAGACTCAATAGAACATGGAACATTCATTGATGCAAAGTTAGCTAAAACCATGGCTAAAAAAGGAATGTCACTAATTCCAACATTGTTGGTTCATCAATATTTGTATAAAAACGGTTTTCCAAAATGGGATGTTTATGCAAGTGAAAAAACTGCTAAATTAAAAGAAATAGTTAAAGTTCATAAAGAAAATGTAGCAACAGCTTATGAAAAAGGAGTCAACATATTGATGGGGACAGACAGCGGTGTTATTCCCCATGGACATAACCTGGAAGAATTAGCCTATTTGGTTGATATTGGAATGACTCCTGCAGAAGCAATAGCCAGTGGAACTTGCAAGGCAGCTAAATTTTTAGGTAAAGATAATTTAGGATTAATAAAACGTGGAAACATAGCAGATTTAATTTTAGTAAATGGAAATCCTTTAGATGATATTAAGCTTTTAGCTGATAACGATAATATTTTAGCTGTAATTCAGGATGGAAAAATAGTAAAAGGACGTTAGTTTGTCCTTTTAATTGGTGGAACATATCTTTTAAGAGCAAGTGAAAGGGAAATTACAGTTACAGAACTTAATGCCATTGCAAGACCTGCCCATTCAGGCATAAACATTATATTGAAACTTGCATATAAAGCTCCTGCAGCAATAGGTATTAAAACCATATTATAGGCGAAAGCCCAGAATATATTCTCTTTAATTCTTCTCATAACCTTTTTAGAAAATTGAATTGCAGCTACAACATTTTCTAAATTTCCTTCCATCACAACAATATCTCCACTTTCCATAGCTATGTCTGTTCCATTACCCATAGCTACACCAATATCTGCCTGTGTAAGTGCAGGTGCATCGTTTATTCCATCTCCAACATATAATACTTTTCCATTTTCATCACTAGACTGAATACCTTTAATTATATCCAATTTATTTTCCGGAAGTATATTTGCCTCTACATTGTCAATTCCAACTTTATCTGCAACATTAAGTGCAGTTTTCTCATTGTCTCCTGTAAGCATATATGTTGTAATTCCCATATTATGCAATTCTTCAATAGTTCGTTTTGAATTGGATTTTATTTTATCTGAAAGGCTTATTATTCCTTTTATTTCCTCATCAATAGCTATTAATATGGTTGTTTTGCTTTCATTTTCAAATTCTTTATATTTCATCAGAACTTTTTCGGGAATTTCAATGTTTTCCATTAAACCTATGTTTCCTGCAAGAACTTTTTTATCATTGACAATCGCTTCAAGTCCTTTTCCGGTTTTATTTTCAAATTTGTCTATTGTCAGGGTATTCAAATTCATATCCTCGGATTTTGAAACTATTGCTTTAGCTATTGGGTGGTTTGAATTCTTCTCAACACTTGCAGCTATTTTTATCAATTCTTCTTCTGAGATTTCATAGGTTATTATGTCATCTACTTGTGGTTTTCCTTCTGTAATTGTTCCTGTCTTATCGAAAGCAGCTACATTTATCTTGCCTGCATTTTCTAATGTATCTCCATTTTTGATTAGAATCCCAAACTCAGCAGCTCTTCCAATACCTACTGTTACGGCTGTAGGTGTTGCAAGACCTAAAGCACATGGACAGGCAACAACTAAAATTGAGATCAATGTTGTAAGTGCAAATAGAAGTGTAGAGCCTACAACAAAATACCATATGCAGAATACTACAATAGCTATTATCAGAATTACGGGAATAAAATAGCTAACTGCAGTGTTTGCGATTTTTTGAACAGGAGGTCTGGAGCTTTGCGCTTTTTCAACGAGCCGTATAATATTTGAGAGAACTGTTTGTGAACCTATTTTCAATGCTTCAATGTGTAAAATTCCATCCTGATTTATTGTACCTGCAAAGACTTCAGAATCGATTTTTTTGGTTTTTGGAATAGGTTCTCCATTAATCATAGATTCATCAACATAGGATTCTCCACCAATGACAATACCATCAACAGGAATTTTATCTCCGGGTTTTACAAGAACAACATCTTTAATTTGAATCTGAGCTATTGGAATTTCTTCTTCTTTTACAATTTCTCCATTTTCAATAGTGATTTTGGTTGCATTTGTTGGTTGAAGTCCAATAAGTTCACGAATAGAATCTGATGTGCCTTTTTTAGCTCTGGCTTCAAGGTATCTTCCAATAAGTAAAAATGATGGAAGCATGATGGCAGTTTCATAAAACATAAATGAATTGTCGAGAACAATGTTGAATGTTCCAAGAATGCTGGATACGTAGGCTACTACAATACCCATTGAATACATGACGTCCATGTTTAGATTTTTATGGGTAAGTCCGTTCCAGCCTGCTTTAAGAATAGGCAGGGATATGTAAATGAATGGTATGATACTGATTATAAGTGAAATTACTCCTGTAGATAAGCCAAAAGGATGCCAGTGAGTATACATTATAATCATAAGGATTGCTGAAAAGATAAAACCAACAATTATTCTGTGTAATTTGCTTTTAAGGTCTTTTCTATAGATTTCGTCTTCATCAATTTCTAATTGCCCATCTATTCCAAGAACTTCAAATCCCAATGACTTGATAACAACTTCCATTTCATCCAGGCTAACTTTTTGTTTATCGTAGTAAATTTTAGCACTGGCTGATGTTAAATCAGCTTTAACATCAAAGATTCCATCCAGCCTCATTAGAAAATTCTCTACATTCATAACGCAGGATGCGCAATGCATTCCATGGATTTTTAATTTAACTTCATCTGTATGAATTTCAAATCCCAGATTTTTAACTAAAGTTTGTATTTTCTCAAAAGATATTTTTTTAGGGTTTACTACAAGTTTTAATCTGTTTGTTGCAAGATCTGCTTCAACGGATTCAACACCTTCTTCTCTTCCAAATGTTTTATCTAAACTTAAAACACAGGATGCGCAATGCATTCCTTCTATTGCCAAATCCATTTCCTTAAGACGTGCCATTTTCACCCTCCTTGAATTCAATTAGCATAGTCTAAATTTTACTATTGCAAATAGATTTAATTAATATTCAATTTTTACTTATTTTAAATAATTATTATTTTATTTTTAAATTATATGTATTTTTTATATATGATTTACTATTTTTAATAAAATTTTCAATAAAATGTATAATTATAAAATATTAATTTAAAAAAAGAGTTAAGAAATCGAGAGTATCTACTCGTCGATTAATTCAAATTTAATTTTGCCGATTTTAGGACTGAGTTTATTATATACAAAAGCAATAATTGATGCAATAACAAATCCTGCAATAAAGTTTCCTACTGTGTTTGAAATAATTTCAAAGTACTGTCCTGAACTTATTGCTGATATAATGCCGCTAATTAATCCTAAAACCAATGCAATTGCAGCAACAGCAGTTGAAAAACTCTTACTGTCAATAAAGTCAAGAGTTGAATTATCACTTATTTTAACTTCAATTCCATAATCTTTACTTGCAATAAAATTATAGAGGTAAGTAGCAATTAAAACGTAAATAAAACAAACAATAAATCCTCCAATGATTGTAATAGCAATAAACACAGGATTTGTAATCATCATCATTACCTGATATAATGCATATGCAATACCTGCTTGACCACTCATCATTAAAGTTTGAATTCCTGAACTTAACATTAGTGGAGCTATAATCATTATAACAAAATATTCCATTATAAAGATTATTGTAGAAATGATAGCTACTATAAGAGCAGTTGAAGTTGTACTGATTTTAGAAATTGTTCCATCGTCTTCAATATTAAATGAAATAGCAGTTTTTTTAGAAATTATATTATAAATAAAACTTCCAATAAAATTTTTATAAATACTTACCATGATAGTTCCACAAACAATTGCAGGAATAAGCAATGCTAACGGTACAATAAAGTCAACTGATACTATTCCTCCGATTATTAAAAATATTACAGAGACTATAATAGAAAATACTATATTTATAGCAGTTGCCATTACTGTTATGGAACTCATATCTAGAGATTTTAATATTTTCACGCTCATCTTATCACTTTAAAACCAATCTTTTGATTTTTCAATTAATTCTTTTATAATAGTTTTAGATGATCCTATATAAGTGTGTGGGTCCATTATTGTTTCAACATCCTTTTCACTTAAGTAATTTTGAACGTCTTCATCTTCTAAAATCAATTTAGAAAGTAATTTTCCTTCTTTATTAGCTTTAATC
Source organism: uncultured Methanobrevibacter sp. (assembly GCA_964411035.1). Taxonomy (GTDB): domain Archaea; phylum Methanobacteriota; class Methanobacteria; order Methanobacteriales; family Methanobacteriaceae; genus Methanocatella. The sequence continues at coordinate 4,584 of CAYPJH010000320.1, forward strand.
GCGTTTTTTCTCACAATTCCATATGCTGTTTGTTTTCCCATTCCGCTGCGGGTAAGTTCAGCCATTAATCTTTCAGCCATAATCAATCCATTTGTTAGGTTAAGATTTCTTTCAATATTTTCATCATAAAATACTAAATTACTCATTAATTTTATGGTGAGGTTTAAAATATAATCTGTTAAAATACAGCTTTCAGGAAACATTATTCTTTCACAGGATGAATTTGTAAGATCTCTTTCATGCCAAAGAGGATTATTATCAAGAGCAGCATTTACATATGATTTTATAATTCTTGCAACACCACAAATACGTTCTGCTGTAATTGGGTTCATTTTGTGCGGCATTGTACTGCTTCCCATTTGTTTTTCAGGATCGAAATATTCTCCAACTTCCATAAGTTCAGTTCTTTGAAGATTTCTAATTTCTAATGCAATTTTATCTAATGTGGATGCAAGATTAGCTAAAGCCATAATGAACTCTACATGATTGTCTCTTTGAACAACCTGATTTGTAATAGATGCTGGTTTTAATTTTAAGATTTCTGCAACAGTTTTATGGATTTCCCAACCTTGTTCTCCTAGTGCAGCAGTAGTTCCAACTGCTCCATCCATCATAGCCACACAAACATTTTGTTCAGCATGGTCTACTCTTTCATATTGTCTATGTAGCTCATCAGCCCAAAGACCAAATTTCATACCATAAGTTATTGGAAGTGCATGTTGTCCGTGTGTTCTTCCGACAGCTACCTTATCAATGTTTTCTTCAGCTAATTTAAGCATTAATTCTGTTAAAGTTTTGATTTTATCTTTTATTATTTCTGCTGAATCTTTAATAAGAAGTGAGTTTGAACTATCGATTACATCATTAGATGTTGCTCCAAAATGAACATATTCTCCGGCATCATTATCACAAACTTCTCCAAGGCCTTTAACAAGTGCACCAATATCGTGCTTTGTTTGCTGTTCTATTTCATTTACTCTTTCTTGTTTTACATAATCTGTATTAGCTTTTTTAGCTATTTCATCAGCAACTTCTTGAGGAATTATTCCTAGTTTACCTTCAGCTTGTGCAAGAGCGGATTCCACATCTAGCATTCTTTGTAATTTATTTTCAGTTTCCCATATTGCTTTCATTTCGGGTGTACCGTATCTAAATTCGATAGGATGTATAGCCATTTTATCATCTCAATAATTTATATTAAATACATTTATATTTATTAACAATTATATTTATTAGTATATTAATAAATGGATTTTTAGGTAACTTTATATGTAGATTATTGACATATATATAATGTAAAATATTTATCACATTTGAAAAAATAGGGATGATTATTTGAAAACCAATATTCGTGAATACAGAAAAAAAATAGGAATAAGCCAACAAAAATTAGGGGATTTGGCGGGAGTTACAAGACAAACAATTAACGCTCTTGAAAATGCTAGATATAATCCTTCTTTATTGTTAGCTTATAGAATAACCAAAATATTGGGAAAAGAAAGTATTGAAGAAGTTTTCATAATAGAGGATGATGTTGAAGACATTGTTGAAGAATAATTAACTTCTTTAAGGATTAGGTGATAAAATGATTTTAGATATTTATAAAGATTCATTTGAATATGCAGGGCAAGATATTAAAACTCTTATTAAATTAGGTTTATTATCTTTTTTTAGTTTTCTTATAATTCCAGAATTTTTAGTTTTAGGATATCAATATAGGATAATTGATGTTTCAATTAATGGAATGGTAGACGGTGATGATAAACTTCCAGAATTTAATAATTTTACAGAAATGCTTGTTGATGGAATTAAATTTTTTATTGTTCAGTTAATTTATGTTGTTGTACCTTTTTTAGTATTCTTTATTTTTGTTTATTTAAGCCAATTATTTAATAATGGAAATATTGCTGTTGTTGGAATGTTAATTGGTGTAATTTTACTTATTTTAGCTATATTATATTCATTTTTAGCTATTCCAAACATGATTGCAAATGGCGGAAATTTTAAAAAGGCATTTGATTTTGAAAGATTAAATGAAATTATTAAAATGATCAGTGTTGGAAAATATGTTGGATTTGTCATAGGATTATTTTTAATTACTTTTGTAATTTCAATAGTAATTGCAGCTATTCTTTTATTTGTATTGTTCTTCTTTGGGTTTACAATTGCTGCTATCAATCCATTCGGCATTAGTATTGTTGCTGTAGTATGGACTATCCTTTATGTAGGCGTATTTTCATTTATTGTAACTCCATATTTAGGAATATTTTCAGGACGTGCTAACGGCCTTATTTATGGAATTGGTGCATAATGAACATTACAGAGATTATTAAAACTAGTTTAAAATATCCTCAAACAAAACTTGAAAACCTTGTATTTTTTACAGTGTTTATAGCAAGTTTTGTTATTTTATCAGTTTTAGGATATTCTAGACTGTTTAATGTGGCAGCTTTAAAAGCAATGGAAAATACTAATACAGTTACAAATGCATTAACGCAATTTGCTAACACATTGCCTGAATCAAACTGGTTTATTTTTGCTATTCTTTTTGTATGTTCATTTATAATCTTTATTTTCATTAATGGTTATATCTATATAGTTTATGAAGGAAAGGATAGTTTACCTAACTTTGATGATTTTAAATTATTATCCATTCAAGGTCTTAAAGTAATGGCAGTTACAATAGTTTATTATTTAATTCCAATGATAATATTGGCTGTTGGATTTTATTTAAGATCTGATATTGGTTTTATTTTAACAGCAATAGGAGTTATACTTCTATTGATTGTAGGATTTTTCATTCAACCAATGGCAATAGCTCACATGGCAAGTAATAATGATTTAAAAACAGCTTTTAATTTAAGTCAAATTATAGAAAAAATCAAAGAAATTACACTAACCAAGTATTTAATGACAATTATTTTTGCTTTGTTCATACAATTTATTATAATACTTAGTTTTCAGGTCATTAGTGTTTTTTTAATGGGATTATCCATAATGGTGCCGGTTATTGGTGTAGTTTTTATCATACTATGTGCAGCATTGGAATTTTTAGTATATGCTTATTTGGAATTGTTTTTAGTTAAAACTTATCAATTATTGTACAAAAAGAAAGATATTTAAACTTTCTTTTTAAAACTTATTTTTACCATGCATTCTATTAATGACTCATTGAAAGATATTTCTATTACTAAATTATTAATTCTTGCAATCATATTATTGGTTGTAAGTATAGTACTGGAAGATATTTTTCCGATTACAATTCCAACAGAAGTAATTTTCATTGGTTTGTTATTGTATATTGTTTACAAACTTAGGGATTGTAAAGATGCTTTTAAAATGGGCGTTAGTAAAGTTTTTACAAATTCTTTATTAAAATCAATAGTCCTTGTTGTTATTTTTAATATATTCTTCTCATATGGGATGATTTATTTAACTAATATATTAATTGAGGTATTTCCACAATTGAATTCAATAGTGTATACCACAATGGCATCTAATACGACTTTAATATTTATAGGTTCATTAATATCATCAATTATCATAGCTCCATTATTTGAAGAGTTAATATTTAGAGGAATCATTTTAAATAAACTCAGTGATAGATTCACAATTCATACGGCAGTTTTAGTTTCTTCAATCCTGTTTGGAATTTGCCACAGTTTTGGAGGAATGTTTTCAGCATTTGTTTTTGGAGTTTGTATGAGTATTTTATATTTAAAAACATTAAATATCATGGTTCCAATAATTGCGCATGGCTTAAATAATTTATTTTCAGAAATTATTGTTGGAGTCGATGTAAATGGTATGATTTTCACAAATCCTATAATCATTGCTATTTTTTCTATTCTTGCAATTATTTCAGCATTAATTCTTTTTATCTCTATTAAACAAGAATGGAGGAAACTACACTAAAATAAGGTGTTTCTATGAATATTAAATTAGTTTCAACAATATTAATTTTTATCTTTTTATTATCGTCTATTCCTGTGGCTTTTGCCAGTGATGATGATAAATATTATGTTATTGATTTAGCAGATATATTTTTAGATATACAGGAAAACGGACTTTTAAAGGTAAATGAATCATACACTTATACTTTTCACGGACAGTACAATGGAGTTTACAGGGATATTCCAATAAAGGACGGACAATCAATTGAAAATCTGCAAGTAAGTGCTGATGGTGCTTACACAAAAGTAGAAACAAACTATGAAGATGGCTATTATAAAATAAAGGTTTATTTATATTCAGATTCAGAGTTAACTAAACCAATAAAAGATTCTTCAGTTAAAATTCATTATTCTTATGATTTTAAAGATGTTATTAAAGTTTATAATGATGTTGGAGAGATTCAATATAAATTATGGGGTGATGAATGGGATCAGGATGTTATGGGTATTACAGCACATATAAGATTCCCAGATAATCAAAAAATCCAATATTGGATTAATCCTGTTGATGCAAAAACTAATCAGTCATGGGAAGATAATGTATTGACTATAAAATCAGACAGCGTTTCTTCAGATTCATATCTTGAATTTAGAGGTATAATTCCATTGTCTGAGTTTAATAACCCAATTTATGCTCATAAAATTGATAAGGCAGGTTATGAGGAAATAGTAAACATTCAGGAGGATTATGCAAAAGATGCAGAGTTTCAAAACTCTTTAAATAACATCATTCCAATAATTCTATTGATTAGTTTATTAATTCCCGTAGCTATTTATTTCAAGTATGGCAGGGAGCCTAAGATAGAATATGATGCTCCTTATGAACGTGAATTGCCAACTGATGATGATCCAATTTTCGTTGATGCAATGTTTGGAACAAAATCTGATGCAGGTAAAGTTACTGATAATGGTATTCAGGCAACAATAATGGAATTAATCAGTAATAATATTATTAAAATAGATAGTGATCATGAATCTAAAAATTTAAAGCTGATTTTGCCTGATGAATATGATGAGTTACCTCAATATATGCAAAATATTATAACTCTTCTTTTAAAACCATATTCAAAGGATAATGTTCTTGATTTTAAAGATATGAAAAATCAGCTTACTCATGAGGCTATGGCAAGTGCTTTTAATAAGAATTTAAATAATATTAAAAAAGATTATGAAGATATGGAAATTTCTCCTGTTTTAAGACAATATTTCAATAATAAAGGATCAAATCTATTTAAATTCTATTCAATAGGTCTGATTGTAGTTTCAGTTATTGTTTTATTCTATTCATTTTTCACACTGTCATTTTCTTTCATGTTGTTAGTATCCAGTATCTTATTTATCTTAATTGGTTTCATAATACTGGTAATACCAAATCGTGTTGGAGGCAGATGGACAGTTGGAGGTTATACAAAGTATAAAAAATGGAATGCATTTAAAAAGTTCATTAAAGACTTTTCATTAATCAAACAATATCCTCCGGAGTCTATTGCTGTTTGGGATAAATATCTAATATATGCAACAGCTCTTGGAAATGCAAAAGCAGTTAACAAGGCTATGGAAACAATCGGTCAGGCTAGCGAATTTGACTATTATAGTGATGTTTATTATTATAATATGTTTGGAGGACCAGTTTTATTTGCAAGTGTTATTAATCAAAGTAACATTACAGT
>CAYPJH010000321.1:0-8020 GCA_964411035.1 uncultured Methanobrevibacter sp.
CTGCTTATCCATTGTTTGGTAGGTTTGAACCTGTTGGTTGTACTCAAACTATTCTATACAAATTATATAAAGAAAATAATATTGAAATTACCCCTCAAATCGCTTCATTGATGTTATCTGCTATTATATCTGATACATTACTTTTAAAATCCCCAACAACAACAGAGGATGATGTAAAATCACTTAAAGAACTTGCAGAAATTGCAGATATAGATTATGAAGATTATGGTTTGGAAATGTTAAAAGCGGGAACAGATTTATCTGATTTCTCAATTGAAGAGATATTAAGTCTTGATGCTAAACAGATTGATTTTAAAGATGTTAAATCTATTGTTAATCAAGTAAACACTGCAAGCATTAGTGATGTTTTAGAGATGAAGGAAGAACTAGAGAAAGGAATGGAAAAAATTATTCAAGAAGAAAATCTTGATTTGTTCATGCTTTTAATAACTGACATAGTAAATAGCAATTCTCAAGTTTTAGTTCTTGGAAACTCTGCAGATCTTGTTGAAAAGGCATATGGTGTTAAATTAGAGGATAACACTGCTTTACTTGAAGGTGTAGTATCACGTAAAAAACAAGTTGTTCCAATAATGACAGAAAAAGCATAATTCATTATACAATAGCTAAGTATATTAATACCTTCAAACAAAAGAATTAATATTATCAAAATTTATGATAATTATTTTTATAATTCTTATAAACTCTATGTTACTAGTATTATGGGCATTTATACTAGGTAGCTGATAACATAGAAATGACCCAGACAATATTTATTGAAAAGAGGTTATACAATGCAAAGATCAAGAGGATTTAGAAGTAGATCTAGAAATAAAATGACTAAAATAAACAGACCAGGTAGAACTAACCCAATTACAAATAGAATGCAAAGATTTGAGGAAGGAGATTTAGTTCATATTATTATTAATCCAAGTATCCAAAAAGGTCAACCACATCCAAGATTCCATGGAAAAACTGGTAAAATTATTGGAACTCAAGGAAGAGCTTACTTGGTCTCATTATATGATGGAAACAAATATAAAGAATTAATCATCAGACCAGATCATTTAAAGCTTCAAAAAGACTGATTATATGATAGGTAAAAAAATACTTGAAAGTGAACCACTAACTTCTATCAAAGTAAAAGAAATTCTTGAAGAGTATAGAGAGAATAATGAACTTACTTATGAACAAAATATTACATTAAGTCGCCTTGAAAAGCTCCCTCATTATTCTAATGAAGATGCTGAAAAAATTGTAGAAGAAATTACTGCAATAAACATCAAGCCTAAGGTAGCTGTTCGTATTGTTGACTTAATCCCAAAAGATTTATCTGATTTAAGATTAATATTTGCTAAAGAAGTTCACCAACCTACTAAAGAGGAAATGGAAAAAATTCTTGAAATATTAGAATCTTATGATGTTGCGGAGTAATTAAACTACTCCAACTTTTTTTTATTTATTTTTAAGCTTAGTTTAATTTAGATATATTTATTAATAATCACTTATAATATTTTAAATATTATTATAAAAACTATTTCAAGAAGGTTTTATATTAAAATTCTAAAGAAGTGATTTAATGAATAATTACAATAAAAAAAACAGAGCACCGCCTGAAAAAAGAGAAGAAAATGCATTAATTTTGGATTATCTCAGCTTAGGCTATGTTAAAAATGATATGTCAAAATTTAAAGGTAAAACAGTCGCTCAAGCTATTGGTGCTGATTATTTCACTTTATTAGAGCTAAATCCATTAGAAGGTTCTGAATTTGATATTGGAGATATAGTTTATATCGGTAAAGATAGAGACCGAAAAAAAGCTAAAGTCTTTTCTAAATTAGACTATGAAAATTTAACTGCAACAAGTAGAGTTGAATTAGATTATGCTATTCGTGAACTTGTTGAAGCAAAAGAAGAAAAATTTGTTGAATTTTTCAATACAGCAGGCCCTATAAGCACAAGACTCCATAAATTAGAACTTATACCTGGAATTGGTAAAAAACATATGTGGAAAATTATTGAAGCTGTAAAAGAAAAACCTTTCGAAAGTTTTGAAGATATAAGTACAAGAGTTCCTGCATTATCAGATCCTGCAGGAATGATTGTAAATAGAATAAAACAGGAGTTAAATACAACAATATCCAAGAAAGGTAAAAATAAATATTATTTATTTACTAATGTTCCTCGAAAAAATTTAAACAATCGAAAATAGTGATAAATTGATAAACAATATTAACTCATTAGCTAAACAAACCAAAAATATTCTTAATAAAAATAATATTAAGTTAAACAAGAAATTTGGTCAAAATTATTTAATTGATAAGAATAAAAGAGATCAAATTGTAAAATTTGGAAATTTAACTAAAAATGATGTTGTTTTAGAAATTGGGCCTGGAATAGGAACATTAACAATGGAATTATCAGCATCTGCAAAAAAAGTAATAGCTATTGAACAAGATTCAAATATTTGTAGAATATTAAGTGAACGACTGGAAAAAGAGAATATAGATAATGTAGAATTGATAAATGATGATGCATTAAATGTAGATTTTCCTAAATTTAATAAAATCATTTCTAATTTGCCTTATCAAATCTCTTCTCCAATTACCTTTAAATTTCTTGATTATGATTTTGATAGTGCTGTTTTAATGTATCAAAAGGAGTTTGCTAATCGCATGATTGGCAAAGTTGGAACTAAAGATTATTCTAGATTATCTGCAATGCTTTATTTTAAATGTGATGTTGAAAAATTAACACATGTTTCTGCTGAATCATTTATTCCAAAACCTCAAGTAGATTCTGTTGTTGTTAAGCTAACCCCTAAAATGCCTGAACTTGAAGGTAAGTTAACAAATTTAAACATTGAAGAAATTAATTTTGATAATTATTCTAATTTTACAAAAGCATTGTTTCAGCATAAAAACAAGAAAGTTAGAAATGCATTAACTGATTCTCGTCATATTGTATCTTCCCTTAATAAAAAAGATATGAAAGATAAATTAAATTCCATTAAATCTAAAAAAATTAATGAACTTTTAGATAAGCGTGTTATTGTAGTGTCACCTGAAGAGATTCTGTTTTTATCAAAACAACTAAGTTTTTAAAGGAATTAATATGGATTTTAAAATTGAAACCCTTGAAACTGTTTATAAGCCTGCTGAAGATTCTTATTTGCTTGCAGATAACTTAGATATTGAAAGCGGCGAAACTGTTCTTGAAATTGGAACTGGAACTGGAATAGTTGCAATGTATGCATCACGAATTACCGATAAGATTACTGTAACTGATATTAATTTTGATGCTGTACAATTGGCTGAAAAGAATTTTAAATTGAATAATCTTGAAAATATTGAAATTCTTTTTGGAAATTTATTTGAACCTGTAAAAAATAGAAAGTTTGATGTAATTCTATTTAATACTCCATATCTACCAACAGATGAAGGAGACATTATTGAAGACAATTTAAATTATGCATTTGATGGTGGATTAAATGGAAGAAAAGTAATAGATTTATTCTTAAATGAAGTGAAAAATCATTTAAACGAGCATGGAAAATTGCAGATAATACAGTCTTCACTTTCTGACACCCCACAAACATTGAGAAGACTTGACGAATTAGGTTTTGTTAGTGAAATAGCTGAAAGCGAACACTTTTTTTTTGAAGATATTGTTTTAATCAATGGATATTTGTAAACAAATATATTGAATTTTATTAAAAAATAGATGGAGATTATTGGATTTCTCCATCGAAAACAAGTTTAGCAGGACCTTTCATAAAAGCTCCTAAATTTTCGTCTTTTTCATAAACATCAAATTCTAAATCTCCTCCTGGAAGATGTAAAAGAATGTTTTTATCAAAAAGACCTAATTTATATCCTGAAATTGCTGTTGAAGTTGCACCGGTTCCACATGCAAGAGTTACACCAGCTCCTCTTTCCCAGGTTCTCATAATTCCTTCATTTTTAGAGATTACCTGAACAAAATGAACATTTATTTTTTCAGGAAATACTTCATGGCACTCAATAGCCGGACCAAATTTATCAATATCTACAGAGGATACATCATCAACAAAGATTATTGCATGAGGGTTACCAACATTAATAGCTGTTACTGCATATGTTTCATCTAAAACTTCTAGTTTTCCATCTAAAAATTCTTCTTCACTAGCAATCATTGGTATTTCTTTTGTTTTAAATGTAGCTGTTCCCATATCTACTTTGAAAAGAACAGGTTCATCATCTTCTAAAGTAATTTCAATTGTTTTAATTCCAGATTTTGTTTCAACAGTCATTTTTTCTTGTTTTAATATTCCTTTTCTGTAAATGAAATCAGCAAAACATCTAATACCATTTCCACACATTTCTGCTTCGCTTCCATCTGGGTTAAACATTCTATATCCGATATCTGCTACTTCTGACGGCACTACAAAAAGTACTCCATCTCCACCTACACCAAAGTTTCTATGACATAAAAATCTGCATGCTTCTGCTTTTTCAGATTCAGGGATGACTTCCCCTTTTGATTCATCAATAATCGGGAAGTCATTACCTATTCCATGCATTTTTGAGAATTTCAATCCTTTTAAATTCATCTAATCACAACTTATTGTAAGTGTTCTGGAATAGATTGTTTAGCCATTAAGTCGTCAAAGGTTTCTTTTTCACGTACTAAATGACAGTTTCCATTTTCTACAAGTACTTCTGAAGCTAATGGTCTTGAATTGTAGTTTGAAGACATTGTAAAACCATATGCTCCTGCATTTAATATAGCAAGTAAGTCTCCTTCTTCTATATCCGGCATTGGTCTGTCTCTTGCAAATAAATCTCCTGATTCACATACATTTCCTGCAATATCTACTTCTTGAGTGTTAGGTTCGTTCATTTTATTAGCTGCAACAATGTGGTGGTATGAATCATACATTGCTGGTCTAAGTAAAGTGTTGAATCCTGCATCAACACCAATGAATTTCCTATAGCTTTGTTTTACACTATTTACACGAACAAGTAATGCGCTTGCATCACCTACAAGATATCTTCCAGGTTCTAAATACATAGTTGGTGTGCCCATATTATATTCATTGAGTTTTTCTTTAAACAGACCAATATTTTCTTTTGCAAATGTATCAATGTCTACACATTCTTCGTCAGGAGTGTATGGAATACCTACACCTCCACCAAAGTCTACAAATTCGAAATCGATTCCTGTTTCTTCATGTACTTTACCTGCAATGTCGATTGTTGATTCGATTGCTAGTTTAAAAGGATCTGGGTCAAGTATTCCTGAACCGATATGGGAATGCATTCCTACTGGGTTAAACCCTAATTCTTGTGCAAGTTCATAAACTTCCACTGCTTCTGAATCCATTATACCAAATTTACTCATTACTCCACCAGTGATACAATGATCGTGATGTCCTGCACCTACCATTGGGTTTACTCTAAAAGATATTTTAAGTCCATTTGGATCGATTATTTCTGATAGTCTTTTTAGTGCTGAAACTGAATCTAAATTTAAGACTGCACCTTGATTTACCACAAATTCTAACTCATCATTTGTTACATTGTTACCTGTAAAAAGAATTCTATCTCCTGAAAATCCCATTTTTTTTGAAATATATACTTCACCAGGAGATACTGCATCAATACAACATCCTTCTTGTTCTAATATTTTTAAAACTGAAAGGTTGGTGTTTGCTTTACATGCATAAAATACTTTAAAGTCAGAGTAATATTTTTTAAATGCATTGTAAAATCTTTGGTAGTTATCTCTTATTCTATTTTCATCAATTACAAAGACTGGTGTTCCAAATTCATCAGCAATATTACAAGCATCTGCTCCACCAATGTCTAAGTGATTTTTATCATTAACTTTTATATTTAAATCCATTTAATCACCTGTTAAAAAAAAGTTATAATATAAATTGTCCGTCAAAATTCAAAATTTATAGCTTAAAATCAAAAATTAAGCTTTTAAATTAAGTTTTGAGTAAGATTTTTATATTTTTTTGGCAGACCTTATATAACCAAAAAAAGTTATTTTTTTTATATTTGTACAACCCACTATATAAATTTTTAGGTACTCCTAAAAGAACATATTTTAATATATCCAATATTTTAATTTATAAATAAGTGATAATATGGATAAACCCTATGGATTAACAATGAGAGGAATTATAAAAAATAAAAATGGAGAAATATTACTCCTAAAACGCCACCCAAAATCATCTTATGGTGCCAATAGCTGGGAACTTCCAGGAGGAAAAGTAGATAAAGGAGAATTTTTTGATGAAGCACTAATCCGTGAAATAAAAGAAGAAACAAATCTCAATAGTAAATTAGGAGATTTTTGTGAAGCTATAGGAGAAACTTATCCTCACAAAAGAACAGTTCAAATTATAATGTATTTAAAAGATATAACTGGCGAAATAGCCATTAGTTATGAACATACTGAATATATGTGGGCAAAAATTGAGGATATAAAAAAATTAGAAGTTACAAATGCCTTAGAAAAGTTATTGGAAAAAAGAAACTATAAACTTTAAAAGGAATATATCTGCTTATTTTTAACTTAAAATATTCATAAAAAAAGAATTAAGAGGCATTAAACCTCTTATAAAACTTCATCCAAACATTCAACTAGTTTATCGATTTCATCTTTAGTAACAGTTAGTGGTGGAGCAAATCTTAAAACATTACCAGAAGTACAATTAACTAAAAATCCTTTTTCTCTCATCAAATCAACGTACTCTCCGCCTTCTTTTTTAAGCTCCATTCCAATAAGTAATCCGGCACCTCTAACTTCTTTGATGATTTCATGTTTATCCATGAGTTTTACTAAACTCTCTTTAAAATAATCTCCCATTTCAACAGAGTTTTTAAGTAAATCTTCATCTGTAATTACATCTAGAACAGCATTAGCTGATGCGCAAACAAGTGGTCCACCACCAAATGTTGTACCATGGTCTCCAGGTTCAAATCCTTTAGCCACTTCATCACTTACAAGAAATGCACCCATAGGCACTCCGCCACCGATTCCTTTTGCAACAGACATTATATCCGGTTTTACACCGTAAATTTCATGAGCAAATAAAGGTCCGCATCTTCCAAAACCGGTTTGCACTTCATCAACAATGAAAACAATGCCATTTTCCTTACATAATTTTTCAATAGCTGGCAAATAATCATCATCTGGAATATTTACCCCACCTTCTCCTTGAATAGGTTCAACAATAATAGCTGCTGTTTCATCAGTTATAGCCTGTTTAATAGCATCAATATCATTGTAAGGTACTTCTATACATCCTTGTGGTAAATTTTTAGCATATGGCGCTTTATATTTTTCCTGACCTGTTACTGTTAAGGTTAAAAAAGTTCTTCCATGGAATGAATGAGTAGTTGAAATAACTTCACTTTTTCCAGTGTATTTTAAAGCTAGTTTAATTGCTCCTTCATTTGATTCAGCACCACTGTTGGTGTAGAATATCTTATCAAAGCAAGTCATGTCAACTAATTTTTTTGCAAACTCAATTGCAGGTTCATTATAATAGATATTGGAAATATGAATTAATTTTTCAGCTTGTTTAGAAATAGCTTCCACTACTTTTGGATTATTATGGCCTAGACAGTTAACAGCTATTCCAGCGAAAAAATCCAAATATTCTTTTCCGTCACTATCCCACACCTTAAGTCCTTCTCCATGATCAAGAACTATTGGTTGTCTTGTAAAAGTATTAATAAAATAATCACTTTCAGTTTCGATTAATTCTTGAGTATTCATAATATCGCCGTAAAAAATTTATATATTAAGTATTATATTAATAATGATATTTAAAATTTAAAAAGTGGTATCAATGAAAAAAGCAATAATAGAAACTGAAAAAGGTACAATAGAATTGGAATTATTTCCGGAAGATGCACCTGGAACTGTAGAAAACTTTGAAAAATTAATCAAAGAAGGATTCTATGATGGATTAACATTCCACAGAGTTATACCTAATTTTGTAATCCAAGGAGGCTGTCCT
>CAYPJH010000322.1:0-2289 GCA_964411035.1 uncultured Methanobrevibacter sp.
GTAAAGACTATTATGGGGCACCTGCTCTTGCAGGATTAGCTGCAATCTCTTCAGGTAGTGATTTGGTTTATATAGCCAGCCCTCAACCTGCAGCTGCTGCAATTAAATCATCATCTCCAGATTTCATTGTTAAAAGTCTTAAAGGAGATTATCTTAATTTAGATAATTTGGATGATATAATGGATTTAGCAGATAAAGTTGATGCAGTTTTAATAGGTCCGGGTGCAGGATGTAGTGAGGAAACTTCTAAATTATTTAATATCTTAGCATCTAAAATTAAAAAACCTCTTGTTATTGATGCAGATGCATTAAAAGAAATAGATTACAATATAATCAAGAATAAAGAGAATATTATTTTAACTCCTCATTTAGCTGAATTTAAAATATTTTTCAATAATTCTATAAGGAATTTGGGAGTTAATATTAAAAAAATCTCCAGTGCAGCTGATTTTAATAAAAATGATAAAATCATATCTGATTTTCAAAAGATTACAAGTGAAATTAAGGGTACTGTAATTATTAAAGGGGAATGTGATTTAATTATTAAGGATAAAAAGTTTAAAATCAATAAAACTGGAAATCCTGGGATGACTGCTGGTGGAACTGGTGATGTGCTTGCAGGATTAATAACTGGCCTATTTTCCCAGGGATTAAGTTCATTTGATGCTGCAGTTGTTGGATGTTATTTAAATGGAAAAGCGGGGGATGCTGCTTTTAAGGAATATGGATATGGATTTTCAGCAAGTGATTTGATAAATTATTTTGGATTAATAATGGCTAATCGGTGATAATGTGGATTATGTTAAAGGAATTTTTAAAAAACGTCCTAATAGATTTGTTGCAGAAGTAGAAATTGACGGAAATATTGAAATTGCCCATGTGCCTAATACTGGACGTTGTAAAGAATTATTGGTTGAAGATGCTGAAGTTTATCTTCTACCATCTGACAATCCAAATAGAAAAACAAAATTCACATTACATTTCGTAGTTAACAAAAATAAATTAGTATCATTATATTCTCAAGAAGCTAATAGGATTGTATATGATGCTATAAAAAGTGATAAAATTAGTGAGCTTAAAGGTTATTCTATAGTAGAAAGAGAAAAAACAGTTGATAATTCTAGAATTGATATATATCTTTCCAATGAAAATGAACAATGTTATGTTGAAGTTAAGGGAGTAACATTAATTATTGATGATGAAGCAAGATTTCCTGATGCCCCAACTGAAAGAGGAACAAAACATTTAAAAGAACTTATAAAACTTAAAAAAGATGGAAATCGTTCAATAATATTTTTCTTAATTCAACATCCTGCAGGAAATAGTTTTAGACCGAATTGGGATAATGATGAGGAGTTTTCTAAAACACTAAATGAAGCTTATTCACAAGGAGTTGAAATATTAGTTTATAAAACTGAAAATACACTTGAAGGTATTGAATTTATAGAAACTCCTTTAAAATTTGATTTATCTAAAAAATAAATATTTTTTATTAAAATTTAATTTTTGAGAAAACTTCACCAATTGATTCCTGAATTATTAAGTTTGCAAACGAATCATAATCAGTCGGACTCTTATTTATTAAAACTAAATTATCTCCATTAAAATAGTTAATAAGGCCACTGGCAGGATATACGACGAGAGATGTTCCGCCAATAATCAAAGTATCTGCTGAAGATATGTATTTTATTGAATCACTGATTATATCATTTTTCAATGGTTCTTGGTATAATACAACATCTGGCTTTATAATTCCGCCACACTCACAGTATGGAATGCCTTCACTTGTTAAAATCTTATTTACATCATATTCCCTAGCACAAAACTGACAGTAATTTCTATTAAAGTTTCCATGAAGTTCCAAAACATTTTCACTGCCTGCTTTTTGATGTAACCCATCAATGTTTTGAGTAATAACAGCTTTTATTTTCCCTGCTTTCTCACCTTCAGCCAATTTTAAATGTGCAGGATTTGGTTTAGCATTATTAAAAACCAAGTGTTTTTTATAGTAGCTGAAAAATTCTTCAGTATGATTTTCAAAATAATCATGGGAAAGAACGTCTTCAGGGATATAATTATATATTCCAGCATTACTTCTGAAATCAGGAATTCCGCTTTCTGTGGATACTCCGGCGCCGCCGAAAAACACGATATTTTCTGATTTATCAATTATTTTTTGAAGTTTGTTGATTTTTGACATAAAAAAAGAAGGTTAATAGCTAATTATTAGCTATTTTATAATTTTTGGTAGTTTGCAGCTTGAAGTCCGTGGTATTTAATCATACCTTC
>CAYPJH010000323.1:0-4372 GCA_964411035.1 uncultured Methanobrevibacter sp.
GGATTTCCCCAGAACGTGATTGTAGACGGCTGGTGTGAGTTCGGGAATAAAGAGTTGCTGTTTGAATCTACAAGCTGTGTGGTGGCTCGTGATTGTGTGCCCAGCCAGACTGCGGCATTTGTGCCCAGCCAGACTGTGGCAGCCAGTACCTTTTTATTTTTTTTTGTAGGTGAAAATACAGTGAATAACATGGTCATAGACCCATATAATATCTTTGTTTTTGTTAACTGTGGTCTGATTCACTTTTATGCATGGTCCATTGGCACTTTATTAGTGGTGCTTGCTTAGGATTTATTGTCCCTAAAAGCAAAATGTAAAAAAAAAAAAAAAAAGTTTGGGTTTTTCTGGTTAAAATTATTTCTTCATTAAAAGAGGTCCACTTGTTAATTTATGATGAGAGAATGATGAAAAGAATGATGCTGTCACAAGAACCTAGAAATAGACCTCTCTTCCTAACTGGCTGGATATTTGTAAGAAGTATTTGATAGATAAAATGCAGTGACTGGAAACCACTATGGTACTCAGTCCTCATTCATCCTGTGCATCATCAGAGGCTGGATAAAAACAACTAGCCAAGTCAAGTTGTCAACTTGGTTGTCTTGTACAATGTCCATGATATATTTGCTTTGGTATTTGATAGCATGAAATCTCATGATATTTACACTGCATTATCTCTTTCAGAGATCCATCCCGATTACTGTACCCCCAGAATTTTATAGTCTTCAAAATTTCCTTCTAGACTCTTGACAAGTCTTAATTTCTTCCTATAAGTTTATGTACCTTCTTAGCTGAGGTAACTTTTTTTACAGTGTAATTAAGGATGAAGTGTGCTGCCAAGTATTCTTCTCTTTAGAAAGAGCTTTTTTCACTTTTTAGTTTTCAAGGCTAACCCTGAAAGATACTGTACAATGATGTCATTTTATTTCCATTTACTTCTAAATGAAGCTAACTCATATTTATTTCTAGTTACATTTTGTTAAAAGATGGCCAATTTCTCCTTCTATCTGATTCATAAAGGGACATTTTCCCAAAGAAGGAAATGAATAGGTGTTGTATCAGTTCTTTGCTCTGAAATTTATTGGGGTTTTCTTAGAAAAGTGTAACTTCGTGACTATCTTCTTGATTAGTTATTTGCTTAGTTATTGGTCACACTCTACAAGTGTGACCCTAGGTGAAATGCCAAGGATGATAAAGAGTAAAATAAGTAGAAGCTATACATTTATTATGCTTTTGTAACTGAAGAAAGGTTTGTGAAGTACTTTATGACTTGCATATCTCTCTACCTTCCATTTAAAGTCAAAAGATAAAATTCACTTTATTTTTATGTTTCACAAATAAACTTCTAAAAATAAAATTTACACCTATTTTTCCTAATCCTGTTCATGATTTTTCCATTTTCTTGATTATATGAATTTTTCATAACTCATACTAACTTGATAATCTGTGTCATTTCCTGGTTTATAAACAATTATTGATTTTTGTCTCTTTTTAGTTATAGTTGGCCTCCAGTGACTAAGAGGAAGACTCCTTCCTGTCTGCTCCTCCCAGCCCTGCTCCAGCCTCTCAGCTTCCCAGACCCTCATGCAATTGGTTGTAAATTCTCCCAGAAGTTGTTTTACTGTCTACTTTTCAGAACTAAAAATAAAAAATAAAATAAAAACTTAAAAAAACTTTAAAATGCAAAATGTGGAGGGAGAAAGCAGCACATATTTTTTTTTTTTGGTAATTAGGCTTTTTTAAAATTTTAAAAATATTTTTCTGTTTTTAATGTGGGTCAGCCACTGATACTTCATCAAAATATAACAGTTTCTTTGTTGAGTTCAGGTAACCAAGGAATAGCCACACCCTCAGAACAAAATAAAACACACACATACAAAAAAAGAAAAAAAAAACAGAATCATCTTTAACCTAACGTTTTATAAAATGTCTCAGCTCCTCGTAACTTGCACACAAGCTTCTGTGTTCAGTTGAATTGTAACTGCTTTTTGTATTTGGAGAGAGTGTGACTACTGAACTTGAAACCTTTTATTCTGGGTGTCTTGGTGGTTTCTGGTGAGATTAAGTAGGTGAGAGGGTGAAGAGAAAGTGGGGAGTTCTTCCCTATTATAACATGAATTTTCCCCCACAGTCTACTCTCAGCTGCCAGACCTCAAGTTTTTCTTACAGTGGTATACTTTAATTATTCTTACTTCCCCTTTACCAATAATTTTTAACAGCAGTTTATCAAACTACACTTATTAAGAACAATTTTAAAAATAAAGTTATAGTTCACCTCACCAGTCTACACTTATTGCTTATGGTTTCACTCACCTGCTATGCCTGTTTTTGGTGTCTGAAAAACATACATATTATTTTCCATATTTTATCCAGTTTCTTACATGTATATACTGGAAAGAAAATCTGGTCTGGAAATATTCCATTTTGATTGAATGCTATATTCAAGAAAATAATATTTAAACATGCTAAATATATCTACAGAATTTCTCAAGTAGCTATGCTTAAACCAAATAGAATATCCTTAAAAGAAAAACTATGGTCAGCTTCAATAAAGCAAGAATAGAACTCAAGTATTTATCATTAATGATGGATTATAGATGATACATACAGAATAACCACAAGATTTAAAGGAAAAATAGTATTCAACCTGGTATTCTAAACTGAAGCAGACTTTCCATTAATGATAAATAATAATAGATTTTCATTAATGATAAAATTCTAAAAAAGCAATTTTCTGTGCCTCATTTCAAAGAGAGTTACTCAATATAGAAGAAAAATAAAACAAAAGGAGCAGAGTTTGTGGACAGAAATAGTGGCTCTAACTACAGAGCTCAAGAAAGTTATGCTGATTCTGCAGTAGACCTTGAAAATAGTTTTGTTAGCATACCTCAGTCCTACCTTTAAAATGATGGTTTAATAGAAATATTAGCTAGTAAGTAATCAAGTGATTGAATATAGCAAAAGTTAGAAAATTCTAGTGATCTATTTTTCATACCACACACACAAAAAAATGAGTATTAGAAAACACAGGAAAAACAAAGTGATAAAAAAGAAAGCAAAAACCCACTAAACAAATAATGGAAAGTCAAGTTCTGCATATGAAACACAGTAAAATGTGCACTTTTTGTAACATTTGATGGGATAGAAGAAAGTAGTATTGATTGTTCTTGATGGTAAGAACATCCCTCCATGAGCAGCATTCATGTCCTGATATTGGATGTTAGAAAGGCTAATAAATTAGAGAAAGAAAGCATTCTTACTTCTTGTGTGTGTTTTGTGATTAAATCTATTTTAAAGTCAAATTTGTGAAAATGCCTACTGGTTTTTAACCTTCATAAATTTTCTGTAAACAAAGAATGCACCACATAATTATTTTTAAAAGGGAATAACTAACTGTCGAAGCATGAACACAGGTACTTGTAACTATTGAAAAATAGAGTGGGGTGTGGTGGTCTGTACAGATGCTGATACTCAGAAATAATAAAGTTTCCAATGTAGATTAAGCAAGAAATCACAGAATGCATATCATTATGATTTCATAAATGATAATCAATTAAACACTAAAGCCTTTTAATATTTGATTCATTAGTCCTGAAAAGAAAGAAGTGGCCCCATAAGCTAAATTGGGTTTCCTCCCTCTCTCATTGCTATTGGAAAAAATAATGGGAACACCTAATACATTGTGAAGGGTCTTCTATGTATATATTTCAAGTTTATGGTCAATATCAGACAACTAGTAGTATGTATGGCTAACTTTATTGCCTTTTAGAACTTTACATAGTTGCAGATAGAGTGGAGGATGCTGATTTGGGTCTAAATTTTGGAAACTACTGTTTTATATGGTACTGGGGATTGAAACCAGGGGTGCTTTATCATTCATATATATTCACAATTCTTCAATATTTTATTTTGAGAACTGGTCTCTCTTAGTAACCAAGGCTGGTCTTGAAGTTGTGATCCTTCAAGGCCTCAGCCTCTATGATTTTTGAGATTACAGGTATGTACCACCACATCAGGCCTGGACACTACCTATTAATTTTTACATGCATCTAATAATCAAAACTATTTTAAATATTCCTGCCTTTTCTTTTATATAATATATTCAATACTAACTTTCTGACATTGCTGGAGAGCATCTGCCCCTTCCCTCACTCCCACTGTGCTTGGGGCACACACAGAAAGAAACCAGAAAAACTGGTTTCAAAATGTACTAAAATCCACTCTACAGCCATTCGTATCTAAACAGAAAAAACAAACAAACAAACAATTATACTGAAGCCAGAGACAGTGGCACAGGCCTGTCATCACCAACAGCTCTGGAGGCTGAGGCAGGAGGACTGCAAATTGGAGGCCAGCCTCAGAAACTCAGCGAGAC
>CAYPJH010000324.1:0-1523 GCA_964411035.1 uncultured Methanobrevibacter sp.
TACTAGCCCAAGTGAAGGATAGATACTATATGCCGAAAAAGAGGATCAAAATGAAATTCTTAAAAGAAAAAGCGAAAGAAAAAACAATACATTTCCGTGTCACAGAGCAAGAGCGTGACATGATAAAGCAACGGGCGGATCAAGCCCAAATGACGATGACAGGTTTCATTAAAGAATCATGCTTACGTGATTCGGCAATCCATGTCATCCTTAATTCAAAAGATATACTGCCACATCTGTCAAGGTTATCACATTATATCAATATTTTAGATGATGAAGCATTACAAGAAAAGATGATTCAGGAGGCTGCGTACTTATGGCAATACTTAAATGTGTAAATCTGGGAAATAATTCCGATAATCCGGAACTCATTCGTAATCTCATCCATTACATTCTTAAACCAAGCAAACAAGTTCGCTACTGGGGAGGCTGCAATTTTCTTGTTACAAATGAAGAAAATGTAATCCAACAATTCTATGTCGTGCGAAAGATACATCACCACGAGGGGGATATACAGGCACGACATTTTGTATTATCCTTTGCATCTGAATCCGATGATGTCAATGCATATCAAGCATATCGTATTGCTCATGAGATTTGTGTGTTCTTTCAGAATGAATATCAAGTTGCTTTTGCGGTACATGAAAATACAGAAAATATCCATATTCATTTCGTTATCAATACAACAAACCTTCTGACAGGAAGATCTCTTAATCTTAGCAATTGGCTGCTTGAAAGATTATATGACAACGTAGAGATGGTTCTAAAAATTCCTGCGTTATGGCACGGAAAGAATAAAGTATATTTGCTGCCACGTGAAGACATGTTCTATTGACATAATATATCATTGCGAGTCCCATAACGCGTCTGACGCATTCGTACTTACAAAGGGAGAATGCGTTCAGTAAGCGTTATGGGTATTTTTCTATAGAATCGTCCTACATTTGCACGTTCCTCAATATGTCTGCTTTAGCTCTATTAGCAGAGACTATGAAGACTATGAATATAAGCGGCTTGGTACATTATCCCTTCTTGCAGGAATCGACCTGCAAACCGGAGAAGCAATACCGCTCGTCAGCGAAACACATAACAGTAAGGATTACATTGAGTTCCTAAAGCTGCTTGATAACAAATATCCCAAAGGTGACAAAATCCGCATTATTCTTGATAATTTAAAGGTTCACACTTCCGAAGAGACCAGAAAGTATCTTGCTTCTATACCGGGCAGGTTTGAATTTGTGTTTACACCTAAGCACGGTTCCTGGCTTAACATGGTCGAAGGTTTCTTCAGCAAAATGACAAAACAGATGCTCCGCGGAATCCGGGTTAAGTCCAAAGAGGAACTCGCAGAACGTATCTATCTGTATTTTAACGAGGTGAATGAAGAACCTGTCGTGTTCCATTGGAAGTATAATTTGGATGATATTGATGTATCAGAGGAAGTTATCACCGATACATTACCACTTAAAAAGTCGAGTTAATTAGCGAACGCTGTAATAGTAGACTTCCTTATATGTGCCGTC
>CAYPJH010000325.1:0-7573 GCA_964411035.1 uncultured Methanobrevibacter sp.
ATGGTTTTCCTTCAGGTGTCCATACATCACAGATAAATCTACATACTGCAGATTCTTCAGGTCTCCATGATAATCTGGAATATGTGTTTATGTCAGGTTTTAATACAAGGTCACTTTCGTTTATGTTTACAAAACCTGCAATGGATGATCCATCAAATAACATTCCTTCAGTGAATAATTCTTCCATATCATCCTCTTTAAATGGAATAACAATATTTTTTACAGTCCCGTTAATATCGACGAATTGTAGTCTTATAAATTTAATATTGTCTTCTTTCATCTGTTTAATTACGCTTTCCATTTTTTCTTGGTTATTTTTGTTCATTAAATCATACTCCATAGTTTACCTTATGCGAGCTTAAAAATATAGTCGGAAATATTATTCCAACACTGGAAATATATTTCCACCTTATATTATATAAATATTTTGAATTTATTTTCTAATTAAAAATAGTATTATATTTGAATATTTTTAGAGTTCTTCGATTCTAAAGGAATTCAAATCTAATAAGTCATAAGTTAATAATTTAGGGGCTTTTAAAACTTTTCCAATTCCAGTAATTATTTTAAATGCTTCAATAGATTCCAAACAACCAATTATATTTGCAGTAGGTCCGATAACTGGCGGAACTTCACTATTTAATTTTGAAATTTCTTCTCTGATGTCTTCTGTTAGATCTTTTCCTTCTGAAGGAAGAGCAAACATGGATTCATAGCTGATGTTATTGTTTGGACAGAACACGGTCATTTGTCCCCTGGTTCCATGTATTGCACCGTGTATAAATGGAATATTATTTTTTTCTGCATATCTGGAGACGATTATTCTTGTAATTAAATTATCAACAGCATCAATAATTATATCTACATCTCCGATTATTTTTTCAATATTGTCTTCATCTATTCGTTCATTATATGCAATGGTGTTTGTGTAAGGGTTTATTTTACGTATTGTCTCTTTTGCTACCTGGCTTTTTGATAAACCAATGTTTGTTAAATTAGATAATGTTTGTCTGTTTAGATTTGAAATGTCAAAAGTATCTTCATCAATTAAAATTAGGTTACCTATTCCCATACGGCCAAGCATATTAATTGCATCTCCACCAATGCCTCCACATCCAATTACAGCTATTTTTGCATTTTTAAATCTTGTTTGTTCGCTTTTAGTTACAATACTCATTTGGCGTGTTATTAATTCCCAATATCCTTCGCCTTTATATCTTGTTGGCATGTTTATCTCTCTATTTTTACCATTATATTTAATTTTTCTAATTAATAACTATTGTTATATTTATTTTTATAAAAAAATTTCGCATCAAGTAGAATTTAATAAAATAAGTCTTTTAAAAAAATATTTCCTGGGATTGAAGAATGCCGGGAGCGGGATTCGAACCCGCGGCCTCACGGTATCCCAGGAATTGTCAGAGCACTGCTTAATTACCCTATGAGCCGTGCGCTCTAACCAGCTGAGCCACCCCGGCACAGTATAATAATAAATATAATTCTTATTTAATATAAATATTTCGGTATTTTCATTTTACTATTTTTAAAATATAGGTATTCGGCCATAATTTATTTATAAAATATTTATAGACTAACATTTAAATAAATTAAATAATAGTTAGGTGATTTTTATGAGTAATGTAAAAGACATGTCACTTGCACCAGAAGGTGTAAGAAAAATTGAATGGGTTCAAAAACACATGCCAGTTCTTGAACATATAAAAAAAGAATTTGAAGAAACTAAACCTTTTGAAGGAATAACTATTGGTTCATGTTTACATTTAGAGCCTAAAACTATTAATTTAGGTCTTACTTTACAGGCCGGTGGTGCTGAAGTAGCTATGACTGGTTGTAATCCATTATCCACTCATGATGATGCAGTAGCAGGAGGTGTTGAATTAGGTCTTAATATTTATGGCTGGAGAGAGCAAACCGACGAAGAATATTATGAAACAATTAATGCAGTTCTTGACCATAAACCAGATATTATTATTGATGATGGAGCAGACATGATAATGGTTCTTCACAATGAAAGAAAAGATATTTTAGAAAATATTAAGGGAGCTTGTGAAGAAACAACAACCGGTGTTCACAGACTAGAAGCTATGAATAAGGACAATGCTTTAAAATTCCCTGTTGTAGCAGTAAACGATGCATACACCAAATATTTATTTGACAATAGATATGGAACAGGACAATCAAGTTTTGATGCTATTATGGGAACTACAAACATGTTAATAGCAGGAAAAACCATTGTTGTATGTGGATATGGCTGGTGTGGTCGTGGAATCGCATCAAGAGCACAAGGTCTTGGAGGTAATGTAATAGTAACTGAAATAGATCCAATCAGAGCACTTGAAGCTAGAATGGATGGATATAGAGTAATGAAAATTAGGGAAGCTGTAAAACAAGCAGACTTAATAATCACAGTTACAGGAAATATCAATATTATTCATGGAGATGACTTCAAATACATGAAAGACGGCTGTATGTTAGCTAATTCAGGACATTTTAATGTAGAAATTAACAGAACAGACCTAGAAAAACAATCACAATCTGTAAAAGAAGTTCGTGAAAGTATTGAAGAATTTACAATGAAAGACGGCAGAAAAATATATTTGCTTGCTGATGGAAGATTAGTAAACCTTGCAGCTGCACGCGGTCAAGGACACCCTGCTGAGATTATGGATATGAGTTTTGCTGTTCAGGCACTTTCAGCTAAATATATATTAAACAATGATTTGCCTATTGATGTTCAAAAAGCTCCAGATGCAATTGATGATACAGTAGCTCGTTTAAAATTAAAATCAATGGATATTGAAATTGATAATCTCTCTGATCGTCAAAAAGAATATATGAATAACTGGCAAGAAGGAACATAATTTCCTTCCTATTCATCATTTCTGCTATTTTTAAAATAATTTAAGTTCCTAATATTTTCGTAAGATAGTTTTCATCAATCTTTTTTTCTGTCTTTTTCTGATAATTTTTTAACATTATTTTTCCTTTATCTGATTTCTCCCATTATAGTAATTTAACAAATATTCCATTAAGAATTAAAAGATTCTGCTTTGTCTAATAGCTGTTTTCTTCAATACTATTTTTCAATACTTGAAGCTTGTTGTTTGGATAATCATTATTGTTGTAATTTCTTTTCAGCTGACAGGGCAAGCAAATAATTTTAAATATAATATAAATTAAAATCTTAACCATGGCTTATTTTAGGTATATTGATAAGGGTAAAGGTCCAACAAAGCTTTTTATTGGAGGATTACATGGAAATGAAGGGAAAACAACCATAAAATTTTTGAAATCCTTAAAAAAATCAGACTTTTCAGAAGGTCAAATCTATATTTATAATTTTGATAAAACAGATTATATCTCAACAATAAACCCTAAATATTATGAATCTGAAATAGGAAAAAGAGTTTTAGGAATAATTAACGAAATCAAACCTGATTTTTATGTTGAACTTCATTGTTATAATATTAAAAACTTTAAAAATCTAACTTCAATGGAACGATTTGATAAAACAGGAGTTCCACCATTATTGGACTTGGGGGAATATATATTATTAAGTTCAGTTTCACCGTTAATCAGAACAAAGTATTTTAATCGTAAAACAATCTGTCAAACATTAGAATTTCCATGTTTAGATAAACTAAATCCTGAAATTTGTAAAAAATATAATTTTAACATTGAAAAATCACTTTTTGTCTATGATAAAATCCTTAAAATGTTAACTATTGCACCATCAAGAAAATATTATGAGGATGAAATTATGAAAGATTATTTAGAACAAGCAAAACTAGCTATTAAATATGCTAAACTAATTTTCGGTAAAAATTTTCCACCTTATTAATAGTTAGCAGATACAGCTATTCTCAATTTGTTTTTATATTATTAAATTCAGATTATTAAATATGAATAAAAATTTACTCAATAAATTTTGCTTATCTTCCGGATTAATAGCAGTTGTTTGCTATTTTATCCATGATTTTATAGGAGCAACTTTTTATCCTGGATATAACTGGTTATCTCAAGCAGTCAGTGACTTAACAGCGGTTAATGCACCATCATTTATATTTTCATCAACCTTTTCAAGTCTGTATGGTTTATTAGCCTGTTTGTGCTGCATCTCTATTTGTTTACTTATTAAGAATAAAAATAAAATTTTTAAAATAGGAATTTACTTGTTTTTAGCAATGAATCTGATTTCTTTTGTTGGCTATCTATTATTCCCGCTTTCAAATCCAAATGACTTCCAGACATTTGTACATGTCTATGTTATAACAGTTTTTGTTGTTATTCTATCTATAATATCCCTTATTTTAATATCTATAGGTTCATTTAAAGATAATAAAAAGATTTTAGGAGTTATAGCTATTTTAACATTGTTGTGCATGTTTATTGGAGCTATGGGAAGTAATTTTGTTTCTATTGAATATTTTGGTTTAGTCGAGCGATTTTCTACTTATAGTGCTGTTGTTTTTGTAGGAGTTTTAAGTCTTTTTGGTTTTTATCTAGATGATTAAAACCAGTCTTCTAAACTTTTTTGCCCGAAATTTAGGTTTTTAAGCTTTTTACATGCATTTTGAACTCTAGATTCAGAAAATCCATGTTCGCCACATAAGAAATCTATAATCTTTTCATTTTGAGGTTTTTTCCATTTAATTTCAATGTTTTTAGTTACAGTTGGATTTAAAAAGATTTCTTTAACAGCTTCCAAATCCTGTTCAGATTCTTTTTCAAAATCCTTAAAAACTGTTTCTAATTTTCCCTTTTGAGCATATTTTAAAGCAGTTTTAGCACCTACTCTTTTTTTGCCTTCGTTAAAATCGGTTCCGATAAGTATTCCCATTTCCACTAATTGTTCATGGGTTATGTTTAAATTTTTCAAAAGGGTTTTAAGTTCATATAATTCAAGGTTTCCTAAGTTTGAATTAATAGCTAAATTACGTACAACTATTGGTGAGCCAAACAATAGGCAGTCATAGTCCTGTGATGCTGCGGCCCATACTTCTCCTTTTTTAACCATATATGTTGCCTGTGCTTCACCTTCACCATATGCTTCAATATATGGAATTCCCATTAGGGTTAACAGTTTTTTAGATGATTCTATAATTTGTGGAGATAGTTTGGATGAACGCATTGCGTATTTACGGGCGTTTAATTCATCCCCTTTTTTAAGAGCTTCTTTCCATTGTTGTTCAGCTTCATATCTTACCTGTCTGCGTTCTTCTTGTGTTTCCTGTTTAAGTTCAGGTGCTTTTCCATCAAAAACATAAACTGGCTTAATATCTTTTTCAATCATTGAAGCATTTCTGTAAAGAATTCCACTTAAATGGGATGTTATATTGCCGTTTTCATCTAATAGGGGTGTTCCATCTCTTTGACGGATAATTGATAAAAATTGATAAAGAGTATTAAAAGCATCTATTGCTACAGATCTTCCTTCCAAATCTTTAAAATTTATTGATTCCGGTTCTATTATATCTTTAAGTTTAACTCCCATTTTCACACTCTCTAGATTTCTGTAAAATAGCTAATTGGAAATGATTCTTTAATCCACATCAGAATATCTCCCTTGTGTATTATGACGTAGTCTCTTGATAAAAATTCTTCAGATGTATTGTAAAGTTCTTTTAAGGTTTCATTTGGTTTTTCTATAAAGATATTATTTATTTCTCTTCTGGATTCAATTTTATAATTTTTAAGAATTCTTCCAATAGGTATATCTGCACTCATTAAATCGCACTTAATTTCATCACTAAGTCTGTTTAATGGAATGTATGACATAGCATATATCAGTGGCTGATTATTTTTGTGCATAACAATTTCGCGAAAATTAATATCTGCACCGGCTTTGGTGTTTATTAATTTTGCATTTTCTGCAGTTGCAGTTTCTGTGTGCTGTTCTAAGGTTGATAAATCAATTTTTCCAAAAAGAACATCTAAGATTGCAGTAATGGATCCGTCTGTTGTTAACAATATTTTCTGGGTATTTGAAAATTGTTTGTTGTTTTCACTTTCAATTTGATCTATTTTCTCAATCAATCGTTTATTAATTTCATTTTTATTTAACATTTAATTCACTATGTCCTGGGGGTGTGTAATAACCCCTTCTATTGCCGAAGCAGCAACTACTTTAGGATTTGCCAGATATACTTCAGATTTTGAATCACCCATTCTTCCTTTAAAGTTTCTGTTTGTAGTTGAAATACATACTTCTCCTTCAGATAATACTCCCATATGGCCTCCAAGGCAAGGTCCGCATCCAGGATTGCAGATAATTGCTCCAGCATCAATAAATGCATCAATATATCCTAGTTTAATAGCTTCCTTATATATTTCACGAGAAGCAGGAAGTATTAGAAGCCTAATATCATTGCTAATCTCATTATTCTTTAAAATATCGTATGCGTCTTTCAAATCAGATAATCTTCCGTTGGTACATGATCCGATTAAACACTGGTCTATTGGTGTGCCTTCTACTTTTGATATGTTTTTAACATTATCTACATCATTTGGACATGCAATTTGAGGTTCCATGCCATTAACATCATATTCAAGTTCTCTTTTGTAAACTGCATCTTTATCAGATTTAACAATATTGAGATTTTGAGCTTTTTTACCTGTTCTTTTAGATACATAGTCAATAACTGCTTTGTTAGGTTCCATTATTCCATTTTTGGCCCCCATTTCAATAGCCATATTACACATTGTAGCTCTGCCATCAACGCCCATATCTTCAATTGTTTCACCACAAAATTCAACAGTCTGGTATGTTGCACCGGCTATTCCAATATCTCCAATTATATTTAGGATAATGTCTTTTGAAGTGGTGTATTTATCTAATTTTCCAGTTATTGTTATTTTATTAGCTTCAGGAACCATAAACCATGTTTTACCTGTAGCATAAACCATTGCCAGGTCAGTTGCACCCATTCCTGTTGAAAATGCTCCGAAAGCACCGTAAGTGCATGTATGTGAATCAGCACCAACAATGACTTTTCCAGGTTCTACCAATCCCATTTCTGGTAAAACCTGGTGGCAGATTCCTTCTCCATGAATATAATTCTTATTGATGTTTTGTTCATTTATGAATTCACGACAAACCTTTTGAAATTCTGCTGATCCTATGGTGTTTGCAGGAACATTATGATCAAAAACAATAGCTATCTTATCGTTATCCCATACTTTTTCTGCTATTTTTTCAAATGTTTTAATGGTTGGAGGGGAAGTTCCATCATGAGACATTGCAAGGTCTACTGGTATTTCTATAATTTCTCCTGGTGTTACTTCATGTCCGGCTTTATTTGAAAGGATTTTTTCTGTAATATTCATTTTTTATTCCTTTTTACAACTTTTAACGATTTCTTTAAATACTTCGTCGTTAATATATTTTCCTTCTTCTCTACTTTTTTTAACTTTATTTACAATTTCAATAAGTTTATCTGTACTTACTTCCATGCCGCATCCGTCTAGTTTGGCTTTTACAGCACGGCAACCGGAATGTTTTCCAAGTACAAGCTGTCTTTTTTGGCCAACTAATTCTGGAATATAAGGTTCG
>CAYPJH010000326.1:0-3589 GCA_964411035.1 uncultured Methanobrevibacter sp.
GAAACCAACTACAAAAGCTAAAGAAATGGAATCTGGAGTTCAATATGAAATGGTCGGTGTTGAATTTGAAAGAGAAAATGTTATTGAATTCTACTTCGGAAGCGTAGCACCTGGTGGATATGTATGGATTTTCCCTAAAGGTGATGATATAGCTAATGTAGGTTTGGCTGTTCTTGCACATAAAGCAGAAAAACCTGCTATTGAATACTTAGATGAATTTGTAGCAAATTGTAAATATACTAAAAACGCTCAAGCTGTAGAATTAAATGTTGGAGGAGATCCAGTAGGTGGAATGCCTAAAAACATGTATGCAGACAGTCTTTTAATTTGTGGAGATGCAGCAGGACAAGTAAACCCATTAACCGGTGGGGGAATCATTAGCGGTATGACTGGTGGAATGTATGCTGGTCAAGTAGCAGCAGAGTCAATCGAAGCTGGAGATTATTCTAAAAATTTCCTTAAAGAATATAATAAAAGAGCTAAAGATGATTTAAAACATGATATTGATAAATATCAAAAAGTTCAAGAGTACATGTTAACATTAAGTGATGAAGAACTTAATGAGATAGCAGAAGCATTTCAGGATGTCAATTTTGAAGAAATTTCAACCACAGCTATTGTAAAAAGTTTAATTAAAGTATCTCCTAAAGCTTTACTCAAATTAGGAAAATTGATTTAGGTGTTTAAATGATTTTAGTTACAGGTGGAGCGGGTTATATTGGTTCCCATACAAATAAAGCTTTAAATAATGCAGGTTACGATACTGTTGTATTGGATAATCTTGTTAAAGGATATGAAGAATTTGTAAAATGGGGAGTTTTTGTCAATGAGGACATAGGCAGTAAAAATATTAGAGATATTTTTGAAAACTATGATATTGATGCTGTAATGCACTTTGCAGCTTTCTCATCAGTAGCTGAATCAGTTGAAAAACCACAAATGTATTTAAAAAATAATTATAAGAATACTCTAAATCTTTTACAGATAATGAGGGAATATGGTGTTGATAAATTTATTTTCTCATCAACAGCTGCAGTATATGGAAACCCGGAAAAAATTCCAATTACCGAAAATCAGGATTTAAAACCAATCAATCCTTACGGTCATTCTAAATTTATCACAGAAAAAGCTCTTGAAAGAGAAGCAGAGAAAGGGGATTTTAACTATGTTTCCCTAAGATATTTTAATGCTGCAGGTTGTGATTTTGATTGTGAGGTAGGTGAACTTCACAATCCTGAAACACATTTAATTCCATTAGTTTTAGATGCTGCTGCAGGCATTAGAGATTCTATTAATATCTTTGGTACTGATTATGATACTCCTGATGGAACCTGTATCCGAGATTATATTCATGTAAATGATCTTGCAGATGCTCATATTAAAGCATATGAATACTTAAAGGAAGGTAATTCATCAGAAATATTTAATCTGGGAAATGGTCAAGGATATTCAGTTAAAGAGATTATTGACACATGTAAAGAGGTTACAGGTAAAGATTTTAAAGTTAATATTGATGAACCTAGGCCAGGAGATCCTGCAGTTTTAATTGCAGATTCATCAAAAATTAATAAAAAACTTGGTTGGAAACCTGAACATGATTTAAAAACTATTATAAGCTCTGCATGGCAATGGCATAAGAAAATAAATGGAATTTAGATAATATGGATGCTGACAATGTTTCTGAAAGTAAGGTAGATGTTAGATTAATAGTCTCAGGACCAGACATTGCCGAACTTGTATCAAAAGCTATCAACGACATTGATTTAGAGGAAGATTATAATATTATTGTATCTTCAATTATTCCAACTACTGATTTGAATATAGCTAAAAAGGTAGCTAGTGGTGCTGATATTATATTAATAGGCAGTGCGGGACATGATGAAACATATAATATTCTTTATAATGAATTGAAGGATGAGTTTAATCATGTAGGATTATTTAATTATAATAACATATTAGATTCAAATGAAGAATTTGATTATAAATTAGCCCGTAGTGAACTTATAAATTCTATTATAAAATCCGGACTTACATATTCTTTAAATATTATTAATATTCATAATTTAGAAAATAAACTATTAAATTTAACTAATAAATATAATAGTTTATTGGATGATTATAATCAGCTTATTGAAGAGAATAAAACATTATCTCAGAATAATGAAGATTTAGAAAGCAGGATACTTGATTATGAAGATGAGATTTCTAACTTAAAATCTGATTTTTCTACTTTTAAGGCACGCTATGAGGATATTCATAATAAAAATATTTTAGAAATTTTTAACTTATCTAAGCTTTGGCAAGAAACATTTAAAGAAAAACTAACAAATGAATATAATCTGTTTATTGCAACTAATAAGTTTAAACCTAATAATATTATAATGGGCCAAAATCTTATTGGTGCACGTGATAAACAGTCTGCTATTGAATGGCTTAAAATTCTTAAAACTAGTTTAATACTTATTGATAATGATGATGGTTCATTAAAAAAGGAATTAGATAATAACAATGATGAAAACGTTATGGATGATGAAAATACTTCAAATTTTAGTATTTCAGACAATTTAGGAAATTTTTTTGACTAAAAATATTTATTTATATTAGAATAAATATATTTATAATTATAATTATTTTTTAGGAAGTTTATAGATGCAAGGGGAATTGCAAGATAAATGTGGTGTTGTAGGGATACATTGTGATGATGTATCAGTAGATGTATCTCGTTTTGTTTACTTTTGTTTATATGCTCTTCAACACAGAGGGCAGGAATCTGCAGGAATTGCTACATACAATTCTGATAAAGGCTTAAATTATTATTGTGGTATGGGATTAATTACTGATGTTTTTAAAGATTATGAAATTAATAATCTAACTGGAAATATGGGTATTGGTCATGTAAGATATTCTACAACAGGCCAATCAAAACTTGAAAATTCACAACCTTTTGTAACTGATTTTGACGATGAATTTATTGCAATGGCTCATAATGGAGATATTGTTAATTCTAAATTTTTAAGAGAAGAATTAATAGAGGCAGGTTATGAGTTTAAATCAGACACTGATTCTGAAGTCATTTGTTACATGCTTAAACAGGAACATTATGACAATGGAAAAGATATTTTAGATTCTATTGAAGCAGTATCTAAAAGACTTTTAGGTTCTTATGCATTAACTATTCTTGTAAATGGCAAATTATATGCAGTTCGTGATCCTGCAGGAATGAAACCATTGGTTATTGGAGAGAAAGATGGTTCATATATTGTATCTTCAGAAACTGTAGCACTTGATGTGATAAATGCTAATTTTATCCGTGATGTATTGCCTGGTGAAGTAATATACTTTGAAAATAATGAAATAAACAGCTATACTTTAGAGATTACTAAAAATACTGAATTAGCCCATTGTATGTTTGAATATGTATACTTTGCAAGACCGGACAGTACTATTGATGGCATTAATGTTTATGAAACTCGTTTAAATATAGGCAAGCAACTTTATGAGCAATTTCCTATTGATGCTGATTTAATAATACCAGTTCCAGACTCTTCAATTCCTGCAGCAATAGGATATTCACGAGTATCAGGAATTC
>CAYPJH010000327.1:0-3173 GCA_964411035.1 uncultured Methanobrevibacter sp.
AGTCCGGAGACCTTGGTCACATTTCTGTTCCTGATCATAATCTGCTTTTTCACCAGTTAATTCGAATTTTCCAGATGCAATTTCAGCAGCAATTTCAAAAGCCACTTCTTCTCTGGAAATATCTGTTTCTAATTCCTTAATTCTTTTAGCAACACCTTCAGGACCTACAAGCCCTTCAACTCTCTCTGCCAAATCCTTTGCAAGAGGAACTTCACTTTTTGTCTCAACATCCAATCCTTTAGCTCTTGCTTTATTGGCAATTTCGTATAATTTCATTGTTTCTGCTTCAAGTCTGTCAAAATAGTCCATAGTATCTCCAAAAATTTAGTAAAAAATTAATAGTATAATTCAATAATATCTTTTATAATTTATAGTGATATATAATTTTACTAAGTGAAAGTATTATTTATTTTTACTAATCCTCTTTTGAAAAAATTTATATATGATAGGTAATATAAATTTAACTTTAAGAACTTAGTTGTCGAAATTAATTTAACAATAGACTAAAATAACAAGGTGGTCTAATGTCTGAAGAAAACTTATCTGATGTTGAAAATATAGATGTAGAAAATAAAGAAGATGAATTAAACAAGGTTTCTGATGAGGAAAACTCAAAAGATGAAAGAATTGCAAAACAATCTCAAGAGTTAACTTATTTAACTGGAACTGTAATTCCAGATCTTAAAAAAGAAGTTAAAGAACTAAAAGGTTTAAAATCAGATTTATCCGAAGCTTTAGAAAATAGTTCTAAAAAATATTATGAACAATTGGATATTAATGCTATTTTAAGTGATAAATTGACTAAAATTAGTGCAGAACATGCAGTTAATAAAGTAAGATTGGAAAAATTAGATTCTACTATTGCTGAAGTTAAACAGGAAGCTGAAAATAAAGTAGATTCATATAAAGCAAAATTATCCCAATTTGATACTAACCAAATGAAAATTTTAAGAGATTCAAATGATAAATTAACTCGTGAAGCAGGGGAAAAAGATGCTAGAATCCAGGAATTAGAAGCAAAAATCCCATCACTTCAAAGTGAGATTACAAGTCTTAGAAACCAATTAATTGAATTAGGAAACTACAAAGAAGAAGTGGATGCACAAACAACTAAGACAATTAATCAATATAAGGACACAATCAACAATCTTAACCGTGATTTAAACAATAAACAAAGTAGTTATGACAAACTATATAATGAATCACAAAAATCAATTGGCGATTTGAAAAATCAAGTTAATAAATACAAAAAAGCACTTAACGAACAATCTAACAGAGGGTTCCTTGATAGACTTTCAAATAAACCAATCAAATTTGATGATGATTAAATTTCATCATTTATAATTTTTATTTTTAAAATGAAATCTTATAATTATTTCATGTCAATTGCAATCAAAGAAGCTCAAAAATCTTTAAAAGAAGGCGGCATTCCCATAGGTGCTGTTCTTGTAAAAGATAATAAGGTCATATCAAAAGGCCATAATAAACTAATTCAAAATAATTCCGTAATTCTGCATGCTGAAATGGAAGCTATTGAAAATGCAGGAAGGCTAGATTTTGAAGACTATCAAAAAACAACTCTTTTTACTACATTATCGCCATGCCCAATGTGTTCTGGTGCAATAATATTATATAACATCCCAAAAGTTGTAATTGGAGACAATATTACATTAATGGGTGCTGAAAACTTTTTAAAAGATAATAATGTTGAATTGGTTGTCTTAAATGATTACCGATGCCAAAAACTATTTAAAAAGTATCTGGAAGAAAATCCTGAAGCCTGGAAAAATGAACTTGCAAAAGTTGGAAACACGACGCAGGCGATTTAAATGGAATTTATAATTACAAACGAGAAAGACCCTAATTTTCTAAATCTTTGCAATAAACTTGATAATGAATACTTTGAAATTCATGGTCCGGAAGCATTGAAATACAAAGAATTTAATAAAATAACTTCCCAGCATGTGGTTGTACTGGCTATTGATAAAGAAAAAGCTATTGGTTGTGGAAGCTATAAAAAATTTGAATTGGATAATTCCATTGAAATAAAACGAGTCTTTGTAGATAAAAAATATAGGAAACGGGGAATAGCTACAAAAATTATTCAAATGCTGGAAGATATAGCAATTGCTAATGATTATGTGTATTCTTACTTGGAAACTGGAAAAACCAATCATGCAGCTATAAAAACTTATAAAAAATTAGGATACTATTTAATAGAAAATTTTGGATTTTTAAAACAAGATGAAATTTGTATTTGCATGAAAAAAGATTTAAGAAGAAATTAAGCTTCTCCTCTTAATCTTTTAACAACAAAATCATTATCAAGAGATAATAAAAATGAAGCAGCTCTAGGGCCTTGTTTTTGACCAAGTATCATTTTGTAAATTGCCTGGAAACCTTTTTGAGGTTTAAGACCTTGTGATTCTAATATTTCATACATTGCATCATGCAAATCTGCAGGATCTGTAAACTCATTATTTTCCATCAAATCTGCTAAACCAGTAAGGAAACTAGTTTGCTCATCTGTTAATGGTAATTTTGGAATGTTTTTTTCTTGAACTTGGAATTTAACAAATTTTGGAGCATAGGTATTTAACCAATTAGCTACATTATCAACACGTGACTGGAACTGTTCCAATTCTTTTTCTGTTAATTCATCAAATGATTTATCTTCAAATGTTTTGGTTAGCTGTGAATTCTTCTTAAGAATTTTAAATATTTTTTCTAAATTATTTCCAGCTATCTGGTAAGCATTTACAAGGAATCTGTAAGGAGGTCTGAAAGGTAACGGTTCTCCTTCATGAATTTGAGAAATTTCATAAATGGTTTTAAATTTTTTACCTTCTTTTTCAGATGGTGCTTCTTCTTCATCGTAGAATACTTTTTCAACCTTGTCAAATTGATCCATAAAGTCTAAGAATGACATTTTAGGTGAAAAGTCTTTAGCTTTCATTGGTTTGCTTCTAAATAAATAGTAATTAAGACTTTCAGCAGGTCCAATTTCTAACCATTCTTTAGGGGTGAAAAATACACCATGTGATTTACTCATAGCTTCACCATCAAGAGTACTCCATTCATATGGACCAGGATAAGGAGCTTCAGAGTCAAATAGTTCGTGAGAGCTTATGCTACTTACATGGGTAGATCCGCCACTGGCTGCTTGGTCTGGT
>CAYPJH010000328.1:0-4766 GCA_964411035.1 uncultured Methanobrevibacter sp.
GTCTTTTTCATTCTGTTTAAATCATCTCTTAAAGTCATATCAAGATCAGATTCAATTAAATGAATATTATCCCCAGTTTCGTAATCTTCCCTACGATTTAACATCCAAACAGGAATGTCAAATTCTTGAGGATTTTCCAAAATTTTTTCAATGCTTAATACATCTTCATCATTGATATAACCCATTTGTGAAGTCAAATCAAGACCTAAAGTACGACAAATAGTTTTTGATAAAGATATACCTACGCCTTTAATCTCTGTTAAAGCTTGTTCAATGGTTTTATTTCCATCTACATCCTTTCTAGAAATACGCACTAAATGCTTAAAATCGTCTTCCATTAAATAACCTCCATTTATAGAGCGAATCTACGAGACGTAAAATAATAGATTCGAATGTTTTACAATGTAAAACACAGTTTTTTCAACTATTTAAACTTAGTAAAAACTAAGAGTGCAAAATATCAGTTTAATTATAAAAAAAAATAATTAAAAACTAATAAACGCCGAGACTGGGATTTGAACCCAGGCGGGGCAGATCCCCACAAGATTTCCAGTCTTGCGCCTTACCAGGCTAGACTATCTCGGCATATAGCTAGTAAAATCAAAAGAAGATACCTTGCCTTCATGTTATATAACTAACATGATATAATAATATATACTTTAACAAGTATATAAAGGTATGCTTTTTAGAGCTGCTGGAAGTTTAATGTTTGTTTTAATTTTAATATTTCAGTCAGGAAAAATCATAGTCTGAATATGATAATTCACATATCTTCAAAACTATCTATTCATCTTCCATAATTTAGGATAGACACCAGGTTTCATGAAAACTTTAGAAGTTTTAACAACAAAACCAGATTCAGCAGCTAAAATCTCATTAGTATTGAATAATGAGTTTCCGGCACCTACCAATTCACCTTTCAATGATTCAATAACTACAAATGTATTTTTTTGAATATTATCAGATAACTTAACTATTCCACCACTTGCCAAGTCTGCTCCATGACATATTGCATCTACAGCAGAATCTTTAATAACAACTTTAGGCAAATAATCTCCAGCTCTTTCCATAGGAAGCAAACAGTTCCTTAAGAAAGATTCATCCCCATCTTCAATCCAAAAATGATATGCATCAGTTACATCATGTAATGTTGAAAGATTATTCTTCTCATTAAATGAACCTACCTGTGTTCTTCTAAGTTCAGCCATATGAGCTCCAACACCTAAAACTTCACCAATGTTATGACAATATGTTCTAACATAGGTACCTGCCTCACAACCTATTCTAAATAAGACATCTCGACCATTAATCTCATAGATTGTTGAGTAATAAATATTACGTGTTCTAAGTTCTCTTTTAACAGCAGATTTAACCGGAGGAAGCTGATATATTTTACCTGTAAATTCATTAAAGACTTCTCTAATTTTGTCTTCTGAAACCTTATCATGTAATGTCATTAAACATACATATTCCTTTGGTGCTGTTAGCAAAAGTTGAATAGCTCTAGTTGCATTATCAATTCCTATTGGAAGTACTCCTGTAACTTTAGGATCAAGTGTTCCTCCATGACCTGATTTTTCTACATGCAATATCCTTTTAATCCATGCATCTATTTCATGAGAAGTAGGTCCTGACGGTTTATCTAAATTAATAACACTTTTGGAAATATATTCTTCAATTGGTCGTTTTTCAGGTTCACACCCAAAATCTGAATCTGTAGAACTGTTACATTTAACAACTAGATTATTTTTCATCAAATCACAAAAAAATATTATATTATAAAAAAAATAAGTAAAAAAGTTGAATAATATAAATAATTATTCAATTTATAAATCAGCTAAAGCAGCTTTAATTGTATCAATATCACCAGAAACATCGATAGTTTCAGCGGTTGGTTCTAAATGGTTAATATTACATCTTCTATTTTTAACTTCTTCACCAACAACTTCTACAAAGTTTTCATCAATAATTTCTATGACAGCACATTTTTCGCCTGCTTCTCTTCCAGCAGTTTTAACACATACTCTTCCTACTTCGATTGATGCCATTTTAAATCACCCTTAATGTATTTATAATAATATCAGTTATGCTTTCA
This sequence comes from uncultured Methanobrevibacter sp., assembly GCA_964411035.1. Lineage (GTDB taxonomy): Archaea > Methanobacteriota > Methanobacteria > Methanobacteriales > Methanobacteriaceae > Methanocatella. The sequence continues at coordinate 2,096 of CAYPJH010000328.1, forward strand.
GGTAAAAATGAACCTGAATTAATAACCAAATCATATATATCCATGCATGATATATCTATATCATGAATGTCTTTATATCTTAAAGCTTCGCTTTCTTCTCTTATTTGAATTTCTTGTTTAGCTAAATCAATAGTTTTATCTTCCCTTGTTGCAATCCTTGAAGCTCTAGTGTCAAATGGTGTAATTAACCATACTTTCAAATCAGCTTCAACAAAATATGCAGAAAGTCTACCTTCTATTATAAGATTTTCAGATTCACGAGCCAGCTCAGCTTGTCTTTTATCAATTTCAATATCGATGCCAGTATTATTTTCTGCAAATTCAGAAAATTCTAAAACAGACATTCCCCTCTCCTTAGCCATGTCTCTAAAAATAGATCCAGTAGACAAATAAGGAATATCTAGTTTCTCAGATAATACTTCGGCTGCTGTTGTTGTTCCTGTTCCAGCAAGCCCACCGATAGTTATAATCATTTGCCTCTAGCCTCATTTTTAAATAATTTACGAGCACATTTAGAACATAAATATCCACCATAAGGACGGTTAGGTCTCCTTTTGGTTTTGGATAATTTTCTAATTTCATAAGGACGTCCACGTGGGACACCGTGTAATAATTGACCACATTCAGCACATACATGCTTAGATGGTTTTTTCTTTTTATATCTTAAAACATTCCTTCCGCCAGGAGTGTTTTTACGAACTCTTTTATATGATCTTGATCTATATCTCATTGCAGGCATTTAATCACCTATAAATAAATAATGTGTAATAGCGAATTCAAAATAGAATAATATAATATTTTGAACTCATTATTAATAAATGTTTAATTAGAATCCTTGTTTAAATCCTAAATATTTTCTTAAAATTTGACTCATACCAAAAGTACAAATCATATACCATAATAACCAACCAATTACATAACCACTAGAAGCTGTTCCACCATATAGGAATTGGCCGAAAAAGTGCCAAATAGGAGTTAATGAAATGTAGAACACAGATGGAGGTAATTGGACTATAAGAGTGCTGATAATAGAACTTCTCATCCACCAGAATATTAAAAGGATTGGAATCATAGTAACAATCATTGGTTTGAATGAACTAGTCATCATTTTACTTTGGTTTTTCATCATTTCAACTTGTTCTGCTTGGAGTTTTGCTAATTCCTTACCATCTCCTCTTTTCTGAGCATCCCTTAATCTTTTTTGAAAATCTTTTGATTTTCTTTGGATTTCATTCATCTCATCCTGATCAACTAATAACTTATTAGCCACTGTACTTATTAATGAAATAACAAATGCAATAACAAGAACTGTAAGAACTGGATTGTTTGGAGTTGGATCCAACTGTATTAATGGACCGAATACTTGATTCAATGCATTAACTAATATGTCAAACATTGTATTCCTCATTTATTATTTTAAAACATCAACCAATTTAGAAACTGTTGCAGGTAAATGATTATCATGATTTTCAATAATTTTTACTGTAGCTCCAGTTAAAGTTGCGTAAGACATTGCTGCAGCACGATTCATCTCTTGATGAAGTTTAATGTTTTTAGCCTTCTCAACATCACGGACACGAGTATCATCATTCATACGTCTATATATAATTTCATCAGGATTAGCTTCAACTAAAATGAAATTACTAGGTTCCAATTCATTAAGAACCCATATTGGAAGGCCTGGTAAATAACCATTAGGAGTGCTGATAGTACAATGTGTATCAACAATAACATTTTGGGATTCAGATTGCTCTTTAATTTTTTTAGCAGCCTTTTTCTGAATAACCTTTTGTGTTTCAGCAGGTAATTTACGTAACTGATCTCTATCTTCTACGATTTTTTCTTCAATAGCAATTTCAGTCATTATATCTCCATAATTTAAATGAAGATAATCAACTTCTTCAAGTGCTTTATTGAGTAATGTGGTACTTCCAGAACCTGGAATACCTGTTAATACTACTAGTTTCATATTATACCTCTTTAAATAATAAAAAGGAAGAGATTAATCTCCACCTAAAAATTTTCTAAGTAACGGATTAGATGACATAAGTTGTTCTTCAGCCATCTCTTCATAAAGTTTATGAATAATACCTACTGTAAGTAAAACACCAGTACCTCCACCTAATGCTCCTGTAAGATCTGCTGCAAATGCAATTAAACCTACATAAACACCACTAAGAATAGTAAGTGCAGGGATGTATTTTTTCAATATTTTATACAACTGACGTTTACTACTTCTAAATCCTGGAATTTGTATACCTGAATTAAATAGCTGTTCTGAAATTTTCTTAGCGTTCAAACCACTAATTTCAACCCATAGATATGAGAATAATATACAGCATGCCAAGAAGAAAATTGCATATATAATAACTCTAACTGGATCAGATACAAGTAAGCCAATATTATTAGGAGTAGATAAATATAATGCAATACCGTTTACAGGTTGTCCATTATGTATTTCTCCTAAAATCGGGAATCCTATTTTCTGGAAAACACTTGCAAGAAGTGAAACATTTACAAGTAATGCACTTGTAAGGATAACAGGCATGTTACTTGCATAAACAAATTTTAAAGGATATTTACCAACAGAACCTCTAATTCTTCCATGTCCTTTAACTTGACCATGTGAAATTGGAATTTCCACCCTCATTGACTCTCCATATACAACCAC
>CAYPJH010000329.1:0-2956 GCA_964411035.1 uncultured Methanobrevibacter sp.
ATGTGGGGAAGGGGCGTTAGCCTCAACTTCCGCATACAAGGACATCGAAAGCTGCTAATATCTGTTTCTTCCAGTAAGGTAAACATAAACAAAAAATGCTATTAATAAAAAGACAATTACAGGTAACAACCAGAAGAACAGTTTCAATACAATAAATGCTATTAAAATAGCTGCAATTACATAAACTAAATCCATTATTTCCATATTAATCTCTCACTTTTTTTTAATTTAATTATATAAAACTTTAATTTATCATAAATCATATATAAAGTTTTAGAAAAGAACCTTTTTTATAAATCATGGGTTAAAATAACAAAAAACATGACTAAAAGTTAAATTGTGTCATCAAAAAGTTTTTTTAATTGACTGCCTAATTTTTGGCTAAGTATTCAATTTGGATATTTTTTAAACAAACTCAATAATTTTTCCTGTTTTGAAAACTATATGCTTTATAATAAGGTTTACATTATGTTTTTATCATATAAGTATTTTATTCTGATTAGATTGATTAAGCCTATTTCTGTTTTTTCCTAATTTCAATTAACTTTTTATAATTTACGGATATCTGGAAAACCAGTATAATATAATAAATTAGAAAATATTAATATAATAATAGAAACTAATATGATAATATAATCTAAGGAGTATACAATGACAATTTTAGTTATTAATAATAAAGGTCAATACAACCATAGAATACAGCGTAGTTTACAATATCTTAAAATACCTTCAGAACTTGTTCCAAACACTTTGAGTATTGAAGAAATTAAATCTAAAAATCCTATTGGTCTGATTTTAGGAGGCGGTCCTTCTCTTGAAAGTGCTGGAAACAGTGAAGAGTATATTAAAAATTTAGACCTGCCTATTCTTGGGATTTGCCTTGGTCATCAATTAATAGCAAAGGCATATGGTGGAGAAGTATCTACTTCTGAAACTGAAAGTTATGCTAAAGTCAAATTAGATATTCTTAATGACAATAACCTATTTGACCAATTATCTCCAACAATGGAAGTTTGGTCTTCACATAAAGATGAAGTTAAAATTGTTCCTGATAATTTTGAAATTTTAGCAAAATCAGACTTATGTGATGTTGAATCCTTTAAACATAAAGATAGGGATGTATATGGAATCCAATTCCATCCTGAAGTGCATCACACTCCTAAAGGATCAGTAATCTTTGAAAATTTTTATAATATATGTAAAGGTGTATAACAATGATTGACAATTCTGAAGATTTGAAAGAAATGGCATTGAAAAATAAAGATGAATTAAAAAAGAAATTCCTAACCATCCCTATTGGTGATGATGAATATGACTTTAAGCTTGCCGGAATAGGTGCAAAAGCAGTGAAACTTGAAAAATATATTAAATATGATGAGATTATGGACGCTATTTCAGAAGGTCATGATGAAGGCTTAGAAGCAATGCTTAAAGAATTGATTGAATTGGAAGACGAAATTGCAGAAATTAATGAAGACGAACAAGAAGAATAGTGATGAAAATGCTTAGTCCAGAAGAATTTATTGAGGATGCAATAGCTAAAATAAAAGATGAAATCGGTGATGAAAAGGCAATTATTGCATTATCTGGAGGAGTGGACAGTTCCGTTTGTTCTGTTTTGGTTCAAAAGGCTATTGGTGATAATTTAATAGCTATATTTGTAGATCATGGTCTTTTAAGGGAAGGTGAAGTTGAGGAAGTTACAAACACATTTAAAGACAGGCTTAACTTCAACTATGTTGATGCATCAGCAGAATTTTTAAAGGCACTTGAAAACGTTGAAGATCCGGAAGAAAAAAGAAAAATCATCGGAAAAACATTCATTGATGTATTTGAAAGGGAAGCTGAGAAAACTGATGCTAAATTCTTAGTTCAGGGAACAATAGCTCCGGACTGGATTGAAAGTGAAGGTAAAATCAAATCCCACCACAATCTTGCACTTCCTAGTGGAATGGTCCTTAATGTTGTAGAGCCAATAAGAGATCTTTACAAGGATGAAGTTAGAGAAATAGGTTTAACTTTGGATTTGCCTGAAAAAGTTGTTCAAAGACAGCCTTTCCCAGGTCCTGGCCTTGCTGTTAGAGTTATAGGACCTTTGACTGAAGAAAAATTATCTGTTGCAAGAAAAGCAAATAAAATTGTTAGTGATGAAATAGAAGCTGCAGGCATTGATAAAGATGTTTGGCAATATTTTGCAGTTTTAACTGACAGTAAAGTAACCGGTGTTAAAGGAGATCAAAGAGATTTCGGATATTTGGTTGTTTTGAGGATTGTAGACTCTGTAGATGCTATGACTGCTTATGTACCTGAACTTCCTTGGAGCGTGATTAAGAAGATTTCACAAAGAATCACATCTGAAATATCTGAAGTGACACATGTTGCATTATCCATTTCTGATAAACCTCCAAGCACTATTGAATTTGCTTAAATAAATTTAATAACCAATATAACCTATTGGTTTATACTTCTTTTTTTTTAAATCCTGCTTGTGATAAAAATGATTACAACAAAAAATGCTTATCTTAAAAAGCTTACTGAAAACATTCAAATGAAATCAATAAAAGTAGGAAGAGATTTGGAAGGAAGCACCCCTCCGTCTGTCTTTATTGGAAGATGGTCCTATCCAAAAGTCTTTGCCGGACCTATGATGGTTGAGCAAACAGGGGATACTTATATTATGGATTCTCCCGAGTCATGGCTTGAAGAGAAAAAAACCCAGGATGAGATTATTAACTATAGGATGAATCTTGTTCGGGGAAAACAGGTTATTAAAATTGATGATTTGGAAAATCCATTTGTTGAAAAGCTACAGGATATTTCACTTGCATCAAAATCCATTGATAGTGAAGCCCATTTTAAAAGAAGGCCTCGGGGGGCTGTTTTAAGTGAAGATTCAATGCCTCACGGACCAAGTGCCCATATTAAAAAATTTGATATTGATGCTGTAAAATGGGAC
>CAYPJH010000330.1:0-2435 GCA_964411035.1 uncultured Methanobrevibacter sp.
TGTAGAATACCATACAATGGTTTTGCATAATACGGATATAGCAATTAACCGAAAGATTTCTAAAATAAAATATGGAGACTTAACCATCAATTTTGGTGAGTTAACAGTAACAGAAGATTATTATAAATATAAAATGTTACAATATTCAAAAACAATTTCAACCCATAAGCTTGATTTAAAACCTTTAAAATTTAAAACAAAGGGATTATGGTTTACAGTTCCAGAAGATATTAAAAAGGAAATTGAGGATAAGTTCAAGGAAAAGGATTCATACCAAGGAGGATTGCATGGTGCTGAACATGCTTTAATTGGATTATTCCCCCTTCATGTAATGTGTGATAGATTTGATATTGGAGGTCTTTCAACAGATTATCATCCAGATACTCAGGAATCAACAATATTCATTTATGATGCATTTGAAGGTGGAATTGGAATTACAGAAAAAGCTATTGATGTGTTTATTGAATTACTTAAATCTACAAAAGATTTACTGGATAACTGTGAATGTAGTGACGGATGTCCTTCCTGCATTTACTCTCCAAAATGTGGAAACGATAACAAGCCACTTCATAAAAAGGCAACAAAATACATTTTAGACTATCTGTGCAAACAAGTCTCTTCAGGAACTGTAAGCAAAGAAATAATTGAAGTTAAGAATAATACAGTAAAACCTACTAATAAAAATCCTCCTAAAACCAAACCAAAAGTAAAACTAGAAAAGCCTATAAAAAACCCTAATGATGAATTATTTGAAGAAGCATATGACTTATATAAACAAGAAGATTATTTCTTAGCAAAAGATATTTTAAACAATATTCTATCTAATGATTCAAAGTATGCTGATGCTTATGCATTGCTTGGAGAAATTTTATATAGGCAATCTGACAAAAATGGTGCGAAAATGTTTGCAAAAAAAGCATTATCTCTAGATTCAGACAATGAAATAGCTTCACAATTACTAATTGAATTATAAATATGGAAATATATTAATATTTAAAAAAACATAATATAATGTTATATATAACATTATTAGGAGATATTAATAATGCATGAATTGTCAATGGCTCAAGGAATAATCAATGCTGTTCTTGAAACAGCACAAACGAATGATGCAACTGAGGTTACAGAAATATACATTGAAGTAGGCAAATTAGCAATGTTAAATCCAGAGCAGTTAAGATTTTTATTAGATGTGCTTATTGAAAATACCATTGCAGAAAATGCAAAAATTGACATTTCAGAAATTCCTATAACAGTTAACTGTCCGGAATGCGGATATGAAGGAATAGCTAATGTAGATGACAGTGACCATTACGCTCCTATTATTAAATGTCCCAAATGTGACAACCTAAGAATATCAATTTTAGGCGGTAAAGACTGCATTGTAAAAAATATTGTAGTTGAAAAACCTGATGAATAAAAAAAGGTGAATTAAATGCATAAAGTAGCAGATATAGAAGTTCAAAAAAATATAATGGATGCAAATAGAAAATTAGCTGAAAAAAATAAAAAAAACCTTGAAGACAATGATGTTTTTTGTGTTGATTTTGTAGGAGCTATTGGTTCTGGTAAAACTTCACTCATTGAAGATATTATTGAAAATACAGATTACAATATTGGTGTAATTGCCGGTGATGTAATAAGTGAATTTGATGCTGGAAGAATTGAAAAACATGATGTTCCTGTTGTTGGCCTTAACACTGGTAAAGAATGTCATTTAGATGCTCATTTAGTAGGTCACGGTGTTGCTGATTTACCATTGGAAGATATTGATTTATTAATAATTGAAAATGTAGGTAACTTAATATGTCCTGTTGATTTCGAACTAGGTTCTCATATGAGAGTTGTTGTAGTAAGTGTTACTGAAGGAGACGACACTGTAGAAAAACATCCTTTAATATTTAAGGGTGCTGATTTAATTATTATTAATAAAATAGATTTAGCTGAAGCTGTTGGTGCAGATGCTAATAAAATGGTAGCTGATGCTAAAAAATTAAACCCTGATGTTGAAATTATTAAAAGTAGCTTAAAAGAAGGAACTGGACTTCAAGAGATTATTGATGCTATTAATAAGAAAAAAGAAGAAATTTAGGTGATTTCATTGAAAATATGGATAGACATTTCAAATGCTCCTCATGTAAGATTTTTTAAAGACATTATTGAATATTTAAAAAAAGAAGGTGAAGATGTAATTATTACTGCAAGAGACTTTGGTGATATCCATAAATTAATGAATATGTATAACATAGATTTTATTTCAGTGGGAAAACATGGCATAAGTCTTTATGATAAATTAAAATCAAGTACTGATCGTATTGAAGGACTTTTAGATGTTATTAAGGGTGAAAATATTGATGTTGCCCTTAGCAAGCATTCTATAGAACTTCCAAGAATTGCCTTTGGACTTGGAATTCCTAGTTTATATGTTTTAGATA
>CAYPJH010000331.1:0-3473 GCA_964411035.1 uncultured Methanobrevibacter sp.
AGTATTAATTGTATTTTTAATTTTAAGCTATTATGTCTGTATTGTAGGTTGGGATTTGATATACCTTATTTTAAGTTTCTTTAAAGGTTGGGGGTCAAATCCGGATAATTATTTTGTTAGTTCTGTTTTGCATGTTAATTCTACAGTCGGGGGATTATTTGAAATTGTGCCAATAGTATTTATCTCAGCTCTAATTGTCTGGGGTGCCATATGGTTTATTTCACATAAGAATATTAATGATGGGATTTCAAAATTTAGTAATATTGCAGTTCCTGTTTTATTTATTTTAATCATTGGAATTGTATTTTATTCATTAACCCTTCCAGGTGCTTCTTTAGGATATGTTGAGATGTTTACTCCTGATTGGAGTGCATTATTGGATTTAAACATATGGTTAGCTGCTTTCGGACAAATTGTATTTTCACTATCAATTGGTATGGCAATTGCTATTACCTATTCAAGTTATCTTGGAAAAGGTGCTGATTTAACTAAGAATGCAGTTATTGTTGTTGCTTCCAATTCTGGTTTTGAAGTTTTCAATGCTATTGGAATCTTCTCTATTTTGGGATTCATGACATTTACCAGTGGTGTTGGATTTGAGAATTTAATCACTGAAGGAACAGGGCTTGCTTTTGTTGCATTTCCAGAGGTATTTAATGTTATGGGAGGAGCTTCTTATATTATAGGGCCTCTATTTTTCTTCTGTATTTTGATTGCAGGTTTAACATCAGGTATTGCTCTTGTTGAATCTGTTGTTTCATCTTTTATAACAGAATTTGGAATTTCCCGTAAAAAAGCAGTAACTATTGTGTGTATTGTTGGTTTTTGCATTACTGCACTATTCACCACAGGTTTAGGAAGCTTCATATTAACAATTTTCGATAGAATTTTAAACAATTTTGCTTTGATATTAACAATCATATTTGAATGTATTATCTTTGGTTGGTTCTATAATATTGATGAGTTAATTGAAGTTTTAAACAGGAATGTATCAGTTAAAATTGTTGGTAGCTGGTGGAAGTATGTCATTAAATTTATATTGCCAATAGTTTTATTTGTTTTATGGGTTTCAAGCTTAGCATCTACACTTAGTTATTCAGATAGCTTAGCTTTCACGATTGAAATTATTCTATTCCTGGTACTGTTAATAGTTCCATTTATTTTCAATCATTTTTCAAAAAGAAAAACAGTTGCCGAATAACTGTTTTTCATTTTATTTTTTTTAGTGAATAGTTCATCAAAACTATAAAAATATTAATTTAAAAGCTTAATTTTGTTTTAAAATTAAAAAGAGGGAAATTCAATGAATCGTAGAAAAATAATTTTAATATTTATCACTATTTTAATTATTGTATTTGCAGCTTTAATCACATTTGATAATGTTAAAGAAGTTGAAATTACTCCTAAAGGGAATGTTTCAATTGCAGTAACTGGGGATGTAATGTTTGCACGAAATATGGGAGGAGTATTAAGCGGCGGTACAGACCCGTTTATGGGAGTTAGCAATGTAACGTCAAATGTAGATTTGCTTTTAATAAACTTTGAAAATGCAGCAACAACATCTGATGTTGCAGTTAAAGGGGATGTTCCTCTTAAAACATCTCCTGATCTGGTTTATTTAGCAAAAAATAATCCAAATACTGTTGCAGCCCTTGCCAATAATCATGTATTTGATTATGGGGTAGATGGGATGCATGATACTCTTCAAGCATTAAAAGATAATGATATAACAGCTATTGGAGCAGGAGATAATTCAAAACAGGCTCATAATGGAGTTACACAGGAAATTAATGGTCGTAAAATTACAATATTTAATTATATGGATTCTCAAAACTTTGCAGAGTATAGTAATGAGGTAATGCCTGTTGCAACCGAAGATTCACCAGGTTATTCTGCATATGATAAAGAAATTGCTACAAAACAGATTAAGGAAGCTAAAGAAAATGGTTCTGACTTTATAATAGCATATTTCCATTATGGGAATGAATATAGCAGAAGTCCAAATGAATATCAGGTCAATATGTCTCATGATGTAATTGATGCAGGAGCCAATATTGTTCTTGGATCACATCCTCATGTAACTCAGGGAATAGAAGTATACAAGGACAGGCCGATTTTTTACTCTTTAGGAAACTTCATTTTTGATCAGCAAAGAGAAGATACTCATAGGGCATATTTTGTACAAATAAACCTTATTAATGAAACAGGTGAATGTGAAATTTATCCTATAAGTATTTCAGGATTCCTCCCGCAATTTATGAGTCCTGCTGATGGACAAGCACTTTTACAGGAGTTATCTCCTCAATGTGATGAAGTTCAAATAACAGATAGGGGAACCGGTAAATTAACATTTGATTTACAATAATAAGTTAATCTTAACTTATTTTATTTTTTTTTCACAAACTCTTTTTTTTTGATTGTTTTATCTTATTTTTACCTTTTACAAAACATTTATATAGTGGATTGTACTAGTCCTTTGTACTAAAAGGGAGATGATAAAATGGGATTAAATTTTAACTTTTTAGAAAATTCAAATCCGACTTTATATGAATTAGGTTCTAAAATGGAAGAGAATATGTTTACAGATTCTGCAGCAAGTATACAATATGGCAGTGACTTTTTAAACCAGATGATAAAAGAAATCTATAGAAAAGAGGGTATGGATTATGTATACAAAAGTTTTTTCGTAAAAAACATTGCAAATCTTGAAAGAGAAGGTATAATCGATCATCAAACTTATAATTTACTTGAAAAAGCAAAATTATTAAGAGATTATTCTATTGAAAAAAACGGGTCAACTAACAGGGTATTGGCATTACGAAGCATACTTGTAAATCTTGCATCCTGGTTTTTCAATAGATATGGTGGGTTTGATAATTAATTTTAGGAAGTTCAATGATGGTTAATTTTGACTTTTTAAACCAGACAAATCCAAGATTATGCCATTAGAACATGAAATTGAGTTAAGCATACATTGGGTGGTGAATTTTTAAATGTATTAGCTTGATAAATATAATGAGGTAATAAATAATTGGTTAGAAATAGTACTTACTCATTTTGGGTAAGTATTATCTATTTTTAAAATTAAATAGCTATTTTTTCATTAGTTCCTGTTTTAGCTGATTTTTAATTCATAAAAATGATTATAGAATGGTGGTAGAAATATAAAAAGCAATTTGTTGTGTGGAAAAAGAATTAGTCATGGGAGCTTAAAAACAGAAGAAAGAATAAACAGTGAGATTATACAATATAAAACAAGAATTAAAAAATATAAAATAAGATTTATAAGATTTCTGTGAAAATACATCTATAAAAAACAAATCACAACTTGTAATAACGATATTTTAAAGAAAAACCATCAAATAAAGAAAATTCGGTTTTGCGGACACCCTAAATCCAACTTCTCTTTTTTCCAAACCATACAAAACAATTATATAAAATAACAAATTTATTATCTATTAGTAATATAAAAA
>CAYPJH010000332.1:0-1618 GCA_964411035.1 uncultured Methanobrevibacter sp.
TAGGGATTATCAATGTTGCTTATCTTTTTTTTTAAGAGAGAGAGAGAGAGGAGAGAGAGAGAGAGAGAAAGAGATAATTTTTTAATATTTATTTTTCAGTTTTCGGTGGACACAACATCTTTATTTTATTTATTTTTTTTATTTTATGTGATGCTGAGGATCGAACCCAGCACCCCGTGCATGCCAGGCTAGCGCATTACTGCTTGAGCCACATCCCCAGCCCAATGTTGCTTATCTTCACAGAACAAACTCTTCATTTCATTGATCCTTTATATTTTTTTAATTCTCAATTTCATTGATTTTTGGCTCTGATTTTAATTATTTACTTCTACTGGTTTTAGAATTTGTTTTAGTCAGCATTATTTTTGTTTAGTCACCGCTGTGACCAAAAGACCTGAAAAGAACAATTTTAGAACTCCAGAAAAAGTTTATTTGACATCCATGATTTCAAGGTCTCAGTCCATAGACGGTCAACTCCATAATTCCAGACCCAAGGTGAGGCAGAAAATTATGGTTGTGGCAAAGGAAAGCAGCTTATACAGAGCACCAGGAAATAGAGAGAGCTTCACTAACCAGAAACAAAATATATACCCCAAAGGCATGAGCCAAGGACCTACCTACTCCAAATACACTTTACCTGCCAAAATCTACCACCCAGTCAATCCATCCAGGAGAATTAATGCACTGATTAGATTAAGACTCTCATAACCCAATCATTTCAGCTCTAAAATTTCTTGCATTGTCTCACACATGAGCTTTTGGGCAAATTTCACATAGTAGAATTCGTTTTTTCTACCTTTTTCAAGTGTTTTGTGATGCATCATTAGGTTGTACATTTGGGATCTTCTTGATTTTCTTATGCAGGCACTCATAGTTATAAACTCTCTTTTTAGAATTGCCTTCATGGTGCCCCAAGGGTTCTTGTATTTTATATAATTATTCTCATTTGAACTTAAGAATTTTTAAATTTCTCCCCTGAATTATTCTTTACTCATTCATCTTTCAAAAGTGTGTCATTCAATCTCCATGAGTTTATGTAGTTTCTGTAATTTTTTTTTTCGGTGTTGATTTCCTATTTAATTCCATTATGATCTAAGTAGGTGCAAGGAATTATAAAAATTATTTTTGTATTCACTAAGAGTTGTTTTGCAGCCTAAAATATGGTCTTTTGGAGAAGGTTTCATGAGCCATTGAGAAGAAACTATATTCAAGTGATGTTAGATATTCTAAAGATGTATGTTGATTCCATTTGATTTATCATATTTTTAGGTCCAAAATGTCTTTACTGAGTTTATATCTGGATGAACTACCTATTGATGAGAGTGGAATATAGAAATCACCCAGCATTATTGTACTGGGAGCTGAGTCTTTAATTTGAATAGTATTAATTTTATATAATTAGATGCACCCACATTGGGGACATAAGTATTTACTATCATTATATATTCTTGTTGAATAGTTTCCTTTATCAATAGGACATGATCTTTCCTCGTTTGATTAACTTTGTTTTGAATTCTGCTTTGTTAGAATATGAGAGTAGCTACTCCTGCTTGTTTTCAGGCTGCATTGGCATGGTATATCAATTTTATTCTTTTACTGTGGTTGCCTTTTCCTGTAA
>CAYPJH010000333.1:0-3519 GCA_964411035.1 uncultured Methanobrevibacter sp.
ACATTAAATTGAAATGGAATCATGAAAAAATTTGTATCAATAATAACTTCTTTAGAGTTCATAAAAATCTGCTAATTATGCAATAATACCATATCCAATTAATCTCCAACGTGCTCCAACCCTACGGCTTAAAGCTATCCTGTCACCTTTATTTGCACAAACAGGTAATTTTAGTTTAACATCAATAATGTTATTTTTAACAGAGCTAACAACACCAATTGTTGTAGTAGTACCACAGTTTATCATTAAAGGTTCTTTAATTTTAATTGGGGCTACATCACTTTCTTCTTTTGTACCAACAACTCTATCGAGTAAGAAAGTTTCCATTTTAAACTCGTGTAATACATCAGGTAATGTATCTACTTCCCCAGCAACTGAACCGGATAATGAATCGGCTTTTGTAAGTGATGGATCTAATTTTGTCGCAACACCAATAAGCCCTCCAGGAAATACCTCATCAACATTTTTACCATTTGCTTCAAGTCCAATAATCTCAGATTTTAAATTAATCCACTTATTATTGTCACTAATTCCAGGCCTTACTTCAATTTTATCTCCGACTTTCAAAGATCCTTGAATTAAAGTTCCACCAATTACTCCGCCTTTAAGTTTATCAATTTTAGAACCTGGCTTATTAATGTCAAAAGATCTTGCAACATGCATTAAAGCACTTTTATCTTTATTTCTTTCAGGAGCTTTAATTAAATCAACCATAGCTTTAATTAAAATATCCATATTTGCTCCTTGTTGAGCAGATACTGGTATTATTGGAGCATCTTCTGCACAGGTACCTTTCACAAAATCTTTAATTTCATTATAACTTTCAATTGCTCTTTCTTTTGAAACAATATCAATTTTATTTTGAACTACAATAACATCTTTAACACCAATAACATCAAGTGCCATTAGATGTTCTTTGGTCTGTGGTTGAGGACATTCCTCATTTGCAGCAATAACTAAAACAGCCCCATCCATTATTGCAGCACCGGATAACATAGTTGCCATAAGAGTTTCGTGTCCTGGAGCATCTACAAAAGATACTTTTTTAACTAATTCGGTTTCAGTTCCACAGTTTTCACAAACATCAGAAGTAGTGTAACATTCAGGTTCATCGCAATTTGGACATTTTTTAAATTCAATGTCTGCATAACCTAAACGTATTGAAATACCTCTTTTTGTTTCTTCACTGTGAGTATCAGTCCAAATTCCAGATAATGCCTTAGTAAGAGTAGTTTTACCATGATCTACATGACCAACTAAACCTATGTTAACATCTGACTGTACATTCACAGATTACCACCTTTTTAAAATAATAATGAGAAAAATAGTAATCTATTCTTCCTCTTCTTCCCCAGAACCAAGAATTTCAGCAATTGGTTTTTTTCCAGCTGAAACGACAACTGTATTAACTTGCACGATATCATCAGCAATGGTGTTACCTCTTACGGTTTTTCTTCTTTTTACACCTGCTTGCTTAGGTTTGTAACCAATACCACCACTTAATAAACTTTTTATTCTTCTAGTACCAGATACATCTTTTTTCATAGTGAAACCGTTTTTATCACTACCACCAGTAATCTTTAAAGTATATCCATCTAATCCTACAATATTACCATCAAATTCATCACCAATGACTAAACCATTAAGGCCATTGCTATCTTCAATTTCAATTTGATGTGATTCGCTTTTATCGGATACAACAACTTTACGAGCCATGCTTTTTCCTCCTATACTTTTTTATTTATAAGTAAAATTTTATTATTCAAATAGTCCGAAACTTCCCCATTCTGAATCAATTTTTCTTTTAATATCTAAAAATTCATATAATGTTTCATATTCATCTTCAGTTAATTTATCTTTAAATTCTCTTTCAATGATCTTATAATGCTTTTCGGGGATGTTGACATATAATTCGTCACCTTCCTCAAAATGTTTTCCAACAATAGCATCCTTAATTGCCATAGCAACTCTTTGTCCTCTAGAAATATCAGATAAAGTTTCTCCTTTATCTTCCATACTAGCTATGGTACCTACAATTTCTCCATTTTTATTGATTAAGGTTTGTCCTTGTTTAACTGTTCCACTTAGAACCTCTACACCAATAATTGCAGGTTTGCTTTGACGGAAAACCAATTTTGGAAGAGACATGAATTTTGCAGGTTTAATAATAGAGTTATAATATTGTTTTCTTTTATTTTCTTCATTTTGCTTAATCCATTCTTCATATTCTTCGATGATTTGATAAATCACATCACCTGCGAATAATTTTACATCAGAATTGTTTAAATCTTCTTCTGAATTAGGATGAACACCTACATTAAATGCAATAATAGCTCCATGATTATCATTTTCATTTTTTGCTATAGAAGAATTAATTATATCTCTACGGTTAATGTCACCAATATCTGCTGATCTAATAGGAATATTCATTTCTTTAAGTAGCTTAACAATAGCTTCAAGTGAACCTAATGTATCTGCTTTAACAAGAATTCCTTCATCTTCAGTATCGATTCTGATATCTTCGATTTCCTTTAATATTTCTTCCTTAACATCTGTTTCATCATTTAAAACTCTGAGAGGTGAGCCAGAAACAACATTATCTAGATTTGGTGCTGCAATTTTAATACCAGCTGCAGCTACAACCTCATCTATTTTCTTGAATTTTCTTTTTGCATCTCTCATTTCTTCAAGAGGTAACGGTCTTAAAATAGATCTTATTTTTGTTGTTAACACTTCATCATTAGATGACATTAATGCAATTTCATCATTTACTTTTAAGACTCCATCATAAATAATAGCATCTATTGTCATTCCAAGACCTGTTTCTTCTTTAACCTCTAGAACGGTTCCTTTAGATGGAGCATTTTCATGAATTTCAAGTTGTTCTGTTAAATACTCTTGAGCAAGTCCTAAAAGCATTGCAAGAACTTCTATTATTCCTTCACCAGTTTTTGCACTTATAGGAATAATTGAGAGTTGTGATGCAAAATTACTTACTCTATCAAATCTTTCTGATTGGAATCCTTCCTTGTGAAGAACTCCTACAATTTCATAAACTTTCCTATCTAACTCTTGTTGAACACTTTGTGCTTGTTGATTAAATGTTTCCTTAAAGGAAGCTCCTTCATGAGGTTCCCATCCAAATAACATGTCCATTTTATTTGCAACTACAATAAAAGGAGTTTTATATAATTTAAGAATGTTTAAAGCTTCAAAAGTTTGTGGTTTAAAACCATCATTTATATCAACTATTAAAACAGCTAAATCTGCTAATGCTCCTCCACGTTTTCTTAAACTTGTAAAAGCAGCATGTCCCGGAGTGTCTATAAAGAATAATCCAGGGATTAAATCTTTAATAGCTAATTTTGAAATAAAGTTACCGCAGATATCTTCAATAGTATCGTTAGGTATTTCTGTAGCTCCTATATGTTGGGTAATACCTCCTGCTTCTTTATCTGCAATAGTACTTCCTCTTATGTAATCCAATAATGTAGTTTTACCATGATCTACATGTCCCAT
>CAYPJH010000334.1:0-1609 GCA_964411035.1 uncultured Methanobrevibacter sp.
AGACTGCTGTGCATAAGATATCGAAAATGGCTGAAAACAGAGCTTGGATATGATTCAGAATGGTTTTTCCCCGGGAAGAATCCTGTGAAGTTCATCCCAAAAACAAGTGTTGACAGAAAGTTCAACGAGCTATGGAATTCCTCTGAAAATGCTTCTGTATGCGACAAAAAGCCTACCGTTCATTGCCTGAGACATGCGTTTGTAATCAAGAGAATGAACGAATGGATGCTGCAGGGCATTGATCTGGATAATATGATGCCCTATCTCAGCAGTCATCTTGGACACAACAGTCCACTAGAATCATTTTATTACTATCACCAGGTTGAAGATACCCTTAGAATCATGAAGCAAAGCGAAGAGCTCCTTTCAACAGTTATTCCGGAGGTGATTTCAGAATGAAGAAAACTGACTATGATAATATGTTCTTCTCTAAAACCCGTGATTTCCTTGATATCTATCTTGAAAAGCAAAGCAGCAGAAGTTCTCATACCGTAAAGGCCTACAGAGATGCCCTTACTGTATTTAAAAGATTTGTTTTGTCTGAAGGATATTCAATCAGGACTTTCAGATTTGAGAATTGTACGCATGATTTTATGCTGTCGTTTCTTGAGTATCTGCAGAACATGGACTACGAGAAAACCACATGTAATCAGAGGCTTGCGGCAATCAAGTCATATCTATGGTATGTTGCAGACTGTGATATTGCTCATCAGCAGACAGCTATTTCAGTATCACATGTTCCGTTCCTTAAGACTCCGGAAAAGGTTCATGAAACACTAAGCGATGAATGTCTCATTGCACTATTCAACGCTCCTGACAGTAGTCGCATTGGACAAAGGGACAGATTCATAATGATTCTTCTTTATGATGCAGCAATTCGACTGAGTGAACTTCTAAATCTGAGAGTATCAGATATTAATCTTGCAAGGGATGTACCGTATCTAAGAATCCATGGTAAAGGTGATAAGGAGAGAATAGTCTCAATTACTAAAAATACGGCAGAGCATCTTAGAAATTACTTGAAACTTTATCATGACGGTGATTCGTCTGATTCGGGATATCTGTTCTATACGGTAATTCATGGACAAAGAAATCAGATGTCCCCTGGAAATGTGGAAAGACTGATTACCAAATATGCTGTCCAGATACGAGATGAGCATCCGGATCTTCCGGATAAAGTCAACCCTCATATGTTCAGAAGAACACGTGCTACAAATCTGTATCAGAACAATATTGAACTTGAGCTTGTTTCAAGGATTCTCGGGCATGCATCAACACAAACTACCAGAATCTATGCCAGACCGTCACTTGATATGATTAAAGATGCAATGAGTAAAACTGCGGTATTTCCTGATGATGAAGAAAGAATATGGCCTGATGACGAAGATGAACTTGCAAGTTTGTTAGGTCTTAGGTAAAAATATTATCCTCATCTTTTTACGTAGCGATGCTAATATGACTGCGTTCTGCGAAAAGATGAGGATAAAAATATTGTGAAGATAAGGCCAGGTTGTTATCAAGCGGTATTTGTGGGTCATCTAGGAATACACGTAAGTATTTCTCTTGATTTATGCAATATTTGATTCCTTTTGCTGTTTCAGAAGAAGGT
>CAYPJH010000335.1:0-1985 GCA_964411035.1 uncultured Methanobrevibacter sp.
GGAGCCGTATTATTGGTAAAAGTTGAATCTTTAACATCTACACCGCCGTTAGTATAAATAGCACCACCCATATTTGTAGCAGTATTATTTATAAAATCACAGTTAGGATTTACAACAATTCTACCCTGAGTATAATTATTAAAAATTGCCCCACCATTAACAGCACCATTATTTATAAAATCGCAGTCATTTAAATCAACTGCGCCTCTTATATTAGTAATTGCTCCACCATTAACAGCAGTATTATTTATAAAATCACAATTCTTTATTGTTAAACCAGAAAATTGGTTAGTATTACTAATAATTGCTCCACCATTAACAGCACCATTATTTATAAAAACACAACTCTCTACCCGTAAATCTACTCCATTATTATTAATTGCCCCACCATTAGTAGAGTTACCATTAATGAAAATAATGTTTTTAATAGTTAAAAATTCAGCATTAGCGATAGTAAATATTGAAGCTTTATGAGAAGCATCAATAGTATGACCATTACCATCTATTGTTAAACTTTTACTAATAGTAATAGTGTTTATGTTTTTATCATATTGGTCAGAATAAGTATAGTTCTTATCTAATGTTACAGTACCAAAATTTCTTCCTTCATTAATTACCTTTTGAAGTTCTGTAAAAGAATTTGAACTATCAGCAGCCACATCTTCTACAGGTAAGTTACCTGCCTCGGTTGCGGAAACTGTAGAAATAGATAAAGCACATATTAATACCATTAATATTACGAATATCTTTTTATTCATTATTTCCCTCCATAAATGAATTAATTTTTAAAAAATAATATAGTCAATACCATATCAATTCATAGATTTACAATCCACTATATATAAAATATACCACTTGTAGATTTATAAGATATCATTTATTAACATAATTATAACAAATAGAATGTGTTTTCAAAGTTGAGCAATATAATAATCAGTTACTTTTTAAGCTGAATTTTTCTTTTCGTTTTTTTATTTATTTTTAATTTAAAAGTAGCAAATGCATATATTTAGGAATTTTAATCACATACTAACTTAAAGACAAAAATAGCAAACTTAAGCAGAAAAAATAGAAAACAAATTCTCCAAAACACATAAAAAAAAGAGAATTTATGAAACATAAAATGAATATTAAAAAATATTGGAAACATTAAAAATGAAAAAATCACCGTTTGACAGTATCGATTATTCAATTTCGTTAATATCTTCCAACTCGTCAACTAATCCTTTAGTATTTTCATCTTCATCAGGATTAAATGATATTTTATCAAATACTGATTTACCATAATAAGGAACAATAAGCATTCCAATAATTGTTACCATCCAAAATGAAATCAATCTTTCAATAACAGTTGCAGCTGCACTGATTGAAGAAGAAATTCCGGCCATTGAATAAAATATAATCATAACTCCATCAACTGCCCCTAATCCCCCAGGTAATGCAGGAATCATACCAATTAGAGAAGCCATTATAAATACTTCAGCAATTATAATTGGACTTACATCAGCTCCAAACGCTAAAAATATTATATAAACCCTCAATATTTCAAGCATCCAAATGATAAATGATAAAGGAAGTGCATATTTTGTTATGTTATTTTTAGCAAACATGATTTTCATTGTATCCTGAAAACCATCAACAATTTTAAATACTTTTGCTTCGACTTCTTCAGAATTTTTTTTATAGAATCTTCTAAGTAACTTAATAATAAAATTTGAAATTTTTTTACTGATATTCTCATTGAACACCATATAAACTAAAAGAATTAAAACCAGCACAATAGCAACAACTGCTAAAATCATCAATGCACAAAGTAATGTGGATATTTTAAAATATAATGTAGCACCAATAATTGTAAAAATAGCTAATATGATGAATGGAAAAGTATCTAGCGCCCTATCTGCCACAACAGTTGCAAAAGTCTCTTCCATAGGATATTCTGAATCTTTAGATAGTATATAAGCCCTTACAGGTTCGCCTCCACC
>CAYPJH010000336.1:0-1541 GCA_964411035.1 uncultured Methanobrevibacter sp.
TTGATATATTCAACTCGCTCCTTCAAGCATTGTGAGATGGTCTTTCCTTTGTTGATGTGCATCGACATGATGCGGGTCGTTGCCATGGTTTCCTCCCCTGTTACTATATATTTGCCCCATGTTCGTGGCAACCAGCCACCGGCGAGGGACATCTCATTGCCTAAGCTGGTAGAATGGAGAGGCAATGGTCTGGCGAATCTCCCCAAGAGCGAAGCGCTCGTTATATAGTCAGCCAGCCATCCTCCCATTCACAGCGTTCGATTTGTGCAGGTTGAGAACCCACACGGTGAGCTCGCGTCAGCAAACAGATGGAATCGGCAATGGGGAAAGATGGATTGCCATTGCAATTGAGTAACGGGAGGATTCCAAATGTACGCTGTCGGAGTTGATGTTTCCAAGGGGAAGAGCACAGTTGCGGTGCTCCGGTCGAAGTCGGAGGTTGTGACGCGTCCGTTTGACGTGGCGCACAACGCGCAGGGGTTTGCCAGTCTGGCCGAGAGGCTGAACGGCTTGGGCGGTGAGATCAAGGTCGTCATGGAACACACGGGGAACTATTACGAAGCCATCGCCATGTTCCTGCATAACGCCGGATTTACCGTCAGCGCGGTGAACCCTCTGCTCATCAAGGAGTATGGCGGCAACTCGCTGCGCAAGGTCAAGACCGACAAGGCGGATGCCATCAAAATTGCCCGCTATACCCTTGACAATTGGAACGAATTGCGTCAATATACTCCCATGGATACGATTCGCTATGAGCTCAAGACCCTCAATCGTCAGTTTCAGCTGGCCAGCAAGAACCGCACCGCCTGTTCCAACAATCTGGTCGCACTGCTGGAGCAATCCTATCCGGACATACGCTCCATGTTCGACAGCCCCGTCCGCTCGGACGGCAGCCAGAAGTGGGTGGATTTCGTAGACAACTTCTGGCATGTGGATTGCGTGGCGAAGCTCAGTCTGAACGCCTTTACCGAGCGCTACCACAAGTGGTGCAAGCGCCATGGCTACAATTTCAGCGAGAGAAAGGCCGCTGAAATCCACACAAACGCCAAAGGGCTCTTCCCGTTGGTTCCCAAGTCCGACGTAACCAAGCTGCTGGTGAAAGAGGCGGTGACCCAGCTCAACACTATCTCCCGCACAGTCGAGACCTTCCGCGCGGAAATGAATCGTCTGGCTTCTCAGCTTCCCGAGTACGAAACCGTCATGGACATGACCGGCGTCGGTTCCTCCGTGGGGCCTCAGCTCATGGCGGAGATCGGCGATCTTCGCCGCTTTAAGCACCAGAAATCCCTCGTGGCCTTTGGCGGCACCGACCCCGGAAGGAACGATTCGGGAACCCGACAATCCGATTCCGGCCGATCCAGCAAGCGCGGCTCACCGTACTTGCGCAAGACCCTCTTTGTCATCATGATCATCCTCCTCCAGCTCCAACCCGCCGACGATCCCGTCTACCAATTTCTCGACAAGAAACGCTCCGAAGGCAAGCCCTACTACGTCTACATGACTGCCGGCGGTACCAAGTTCCTTCGCATCTACTATGGAAG
>CAYPJH010000337.1:0-1877 GCA_964411035.1 uncultured Methanobrevibacter sp.
CATTAAAACAAACACAGAAAACATCATAGTAACATCAGGAGCAAGCGAAGCACTATACATGTGTGCACAGGCATTCTTTCAAAAGAATGATGAAATAATAATACCAGACCCAAGTTTTCTCTCATACGAAGCCTGCATACACCTGTCAAAAGCCACACCAATACCTGTTGAATGTAAAATAGAAAATGATTTAAAACTAAAAATCGAAGACGTCAAAGAAAAAATCACAAAAAATACAAAAGCTATTATGCTAAACTCACCCTGCAACCCAACCGGTGCAGTAATGGACAAGGAAGACATAAAAGCAATAGCTGACCTTTCTGAGGATCACGATTTCATAATAATATCTGATGAAATCTATGAAAAAATCATCTACGGCAAAAAACACTACTCCCCAGGATCATATTCAGATAATGTAATAACCATAAACGGATTTTCAAAAACATATGCAATGACAGGTATTAGAATAGGATATCTGAATGCAAACGAAACACTAAATGAAGAATTGCTTAAAATACACCAATACTGCAATGCATGTGCAAGTTCAATTGGTCAAATCGGAGCTATAGAAGCACTTAAAGGCTCTCAAAAACCAGCAGAAGAAATGGTTAAGGAATTTGAAAAAAGAAGAAACCTGATAACAACCAGATTAATAGAAATGGGATATACAACACCAATACCTGAAGGAGCATTCTATGTATTTCCTGAAATTGAAAACCCACAGGAGTTCGTTAAAAAAGCAGCAGAAAAAGGAGTAATAACCGTACCGGGAATCCCATTCGGTAAAACAGGCTCTAGACATGTAAGAATGTCCTATGCAAACTCATATGAAAACATTGAAAAGGCAATGGATATAATAGAAGGTTTATAAATGAGTGAAATGCGTTTAAAAGGAGGAAAACGTGCAGCTATTGTTGGAATATCTGCAAATATCTTCCTAACTCTTTTTAACATAATCATTGGAATAATATCTGGAAGTTATGCATTAATATCTGAAGGTGCCCACACCTTATCAGATATTCTAACAACAATAATAGCATACATAGGCTTTAGAATAGGGCAAAAACCTGCAGATAAAGACCATCCTACAGGTCATGGAAGAGCAGAAGCAATAGCTGGCCTTACAATAACAATGTTTCTAGTATTAATTGCATATGAAATAATAAAAGGAGCCGTCGACAAACTTATAAATCCAAGTCTAATTACAGTTCCCGACTATCTTGCAGCAGTAATGGCTGGAATCGGAATTATAACAAACATAATGATAAGCTCATATATTATTCATTTAGGTAAAAAAATCAATTCTCCAGCTATCATTGCTGACGGACAACATCAAAGAGTAGATGTTTTCTCATCCATTGCAATTGTTCTTGGTGTTATCATCTCAAAAACAGGTTACCCTATATTTGACCCAATCATAGGTTTATTTATTGGTTTGATGATTTTAAAAACAGCTTTTAGTGTGTGTAAAACAAATATTAATAATATTATGGGTAAAATCCCTTCTGAAGATCTGCTTGATGATATTAGCTATTATGCTAAATCTATTCCGGAAGTTTATGGTGCTCATAATATACGAGTAGATAATTTCGGTGCATATGCAACAGTTTCACTACATATTGAACTTGATGGTGAATTAAAATTAGTGGAAGCTCATAAGATAGTCCATACAGTTCAAAATAATATTATTGAAAATGTAGATATTGTAAAAGAAGTTACTGTTCATGCCTGTCCTTGCGGAATTGAATACGATCATAGACAGGAAATTGATAAATAAAAATAAAAAGTAACGCCGGGAACGGGATTTGAACCCGTGTGATCCAAGGGATCATCGGATTAGCAGTCCGACGCCGTACCAGGCTGGGCCATCCCGACAT
>CAYPJH010000338.1:0-2343 GCA_964411035.1 uncultured Methanobrevibacter sp.
GGGGCAAAATACAGTTGAACAAAGATTCTCCCCGACAGTCACCCCCAAGGTGGGGTTTAGTTCTATAACCTTGCTTCAACTGGGACTTTACTTCATTTACTTTAGTGTGTGATAAGTGAGCTCCTGATATAACCCCCTACCATGATCTTTACCATGACTGTCCCTGATCCCATCTGAGCATACTTTGATTATGCTATTTCTCTCTACAGGTTCTTGTGTGGCATCCAATGGCAGCACCTTGGTTCTCCTGAAGTTCAGGAACTATGCCAGGGTTTCTTTTATGTAACTTGTGTACATATCCAAAATCCTGCTTTTTTCTTATCCATCACAAATTATAGACTGAAGTGCTAGACACTTATGTAATTGGCATTTCTAAATTCTTCTGGAAGCAAATAATGAATGCACATAAAAAATAAAAGTGATAAAATATTCTTCATTGATTTCACTTTAAAATTAGCCCAATTAAACTAACAGGGATTATAAACTCAGTTCACTACAAAAATTCTATCAAATAAGAAATGTATCTTGAGAAGATTTAACTGATGCCAATTATTAAGTTACAGTAATTATTAAATTATTTTTGCAAAATGCTCATATGCTTCAACATATTTTTAAAGCACATTAGTTAAGCAAAAATAATATCTGCTTTCTTCTTTGAGGGAAGCTCCTTCTATCCATGATTGCAGAAGATGAAAAACTATTTGCTTTTAACCTCCTCAGATTAAAAGAATGTAATCAGAGACAGAATGACAAATTGATTAAAATAAAAAGCTTTTTATAAAACTTGAAAAGTACTATCATCTTGTTATGTATTCATTCATATGAGTAATGTTCCATTTGAGGTCAAACAAAATATTTTCCAAAAGTTATAAATTTCTGTTGAACTACTGTATTTCAAGTTTCTCAGCCTTAACTTCTGTAAAAATCATGTTATATTGAATAAAAATGCAATTTTTAATAAATACAGAACATAACACTGAAAAAGGTACAGATGGAAAAATGTTTTTATCTTGTGGTTTTCCTGTTTATTCATGTTTAGACAGTATGTAGAATTAAATCCATAAAAATGGAAGCTGTTTGAATCAGACCATCCTGATTCTAAGGTAACATAGAAGATCACCTTTCTTTGAAATGGACAGAGAATTGGTATATGTGTGTTTTTTTTGTTTTTCTCTGGTGGGGAATTAATATGAAATATCAAAGTTTTCAAAGGTTTGCATTTGTGGTCTTTAAAAAAAACATAGCTGTAATTTTGTGAACCTTATGCCAATAGCAGTGGGATGTGCCACCACCTCTGATGCTGAACTGTCCTGGTCAACTGCCTTGACTTTTATAAGATGTGACAGGAAGCTATGTGGGGCAGTTTCAGAATCTAGACCTCACCAGCTTTCAGGACCTCCTCCCCCACTGCCCCAGCCCTTGAGGAACTCTGGACCCCCAGGAAGAGAAAAAGACCTAGTACCAGATTTTAGGGTCTCTCAGCTGCCAAACTACACATGCAGTGACCTCCCCCCCGCCCCAGGGCAGCTGCATGAGGGGGCCCAACAGTCGTCACAGCAACCAGTTGGACACAGCATGGTGAGAAGTCTAGGTAAGGGTTGTTTTCAGCCACCAAGCTTCAGGTTAAGGGATTCAATGCAGCCACAGAGTCCAAAAATCTAATCCTCCACCAAAAGCTGGTACAAAAAATGAGTCCTCTTTCAAGAACTCCACTTTACCACAGCCTTCTTTAGCAAACTGCTATATACAAAGAGATTCTGTACCAACATTTTAATGATCTTTTTCTATTCAATGAGTCAAAAGGAGGTAATATTACGTCCATCATTTTCAGAAAAATGCATTAGAGAATAATATTAATAGAAAAGATTATTTTTATACTTTGAAAATTTGTAATTAATTTCTCCTATTCAAAAATTATACTTAGTGTATTTTTATCTTTAAATGAATTAAAATTTACAGTATTGTTTTATCAGTGTAAGAACTCAGAGGCTTCAACCCATCTTCAATTTCTCAGGGACAGGCAGCCAATTCTGCAGGTAATATTTCCTCCATTGTATTGTTATTGATTTCTCCTTTTTCTGGAGAATTTTTTTTTCTCCTTGGCTTAGAGGAGTGAGAAAATCTATTGGGGTAAAATTCACCTAGACCAATGTGAGAAATGGAGCCCACATGTGGAAATCTAGGCTCTAGCTTGAGAAACAAAATAATTGTGACAGAAATATTTTCATTTTAGCACAAAAATTTCATCCTTAAAGTTTAGATTTTTTTCACTTTATTTTATTTGTGTATATATATTGTAAGAGTCCGGCGAACGTCGGAGGAAGAGACCACCAAGAGACCGGC
>CAYPJH010000339.1:0-3067 GCA_964411035.1 uncultured Methanobrevibacter sp.
TCCTAAAGATATTAAAACCAATAAAAAAATTAATAAACTAAATTTTCTATTGTATTTCATCAGATCACTCACATAAATATTATTCTAAATCTAATTTTAAAAAAAATAAAGAATACACTATAATATTTTGTTAAAATTGTATATATAAATTTCTAATTAATTTTTATAAAATATAATTAAAAAAAAATAAGAAATAAAAAGAAGAATTAATCTTCTTTTTTATTTTTAATATAACCTACTGTAAACAAAACAATTAATGCAATGACAGCAACAATTACAATAGCTGGAGTAGAAGACTCAGCACTTGCAACTTTTTTATTAGCACTTTTAGTAATTTCATATGCTTGATTACTATCACCTGCAGCAGAACTATCTGAATTAGACTCTGCTTGAGCGCTTGAATCAGCAGATGATGAATCTGCACTTTTAGCATTAGCTTCCATAGTAGATGATAAATCTCCTGCAGAAGTTATGCCACCAGTAGCCGGATCATTATTATTGGTTGTAGTACCATTTACTAAACCAGAATTTTCATCATTTTCATTATTTTCATTATTAGAACTATCAGCCTCTCCTTCTGAACCATCATCAGCCTGATAAATTGGATCTGTAAGAGTTGCTTGTGATAAAATATCTGAATATTTCTGTTTATCCTGGGTTGAAAGTGTACTAATTTGCATCATTAACTTATTGAAATTAATATTTTTACAAGTGTGGTGACAACATGCAACACCATATTCTATTGATTTAGTCATCATTTCATTAGCTAAATCCTGTAATTTTACTTTGACTGAAGGATCAATTGAATCTAAAAATTTATTAATATCCTCTTCAGATAAAGAATCTGCAGTTAAAAACTGTTTATATGAAGAATCAACTGGATTACCATTAGCGTCAGTCATTTCCCAAGCACCTGTAAATGCATAGTAAATCATCCATGCAGCTGCAGATGAAAACGCTGCTGCACTTGTAACAGAATCAACATATTTACCCATGTAAAGAGCCGCATCAGCTAATTGACCACCTAATTGAGTGTTTAAACTTCCTCCACTTACAATTAATGAACCAAAAGCATTTTGAACTTTAGATGCAAAAGCATTCATACCTGCATCGGTTTTACCATATTCATCAAGGAATTTCTTATTGGTTAAAAATGATCTAATCTCAAAATTAATTTCAGATTGATAATCATTAGATATATAATTATTCTTATTTCTAATGTCCACAAATGCAGTTTCAGGTTTTGCACCATGTTGATTTGCAGCATTTAACAATCCTCCAAACCAGTCATAATAATCATCACTGTCAAGTACTCTCCAAGTACTATCTAAGTTTTGTGTGATTAAATCAGTTTTTCCAAGTAAAAAACCGTAATCATCTTTTTCTTTTGAAATTACAATATCTCCATTTTCATCAAGATTCCAAGCATAGGAAACCTTATTCATATAAATATCGTTTAAAACTTTATTTACACTATCAATATCCCAATCAGCAGTGTTTGGAATAAAAGTACTCATCCCAGTTCCTTCTAAAACATTACCAGGTAATCCGAATAATCTGTTAAGAGTTGGATTTTCTTCATAATGTTTTTTAACATAATTTTGAGAAGTACTTTCACCAGGAGCATTGAAAGCTAAATTAGTAGCTGTAACTAACCATCTAATCCAGTCAGAATTACTTGTTACCATACTTGCATATACATCAATTCTTGGCCTGTTTAAAACTGTACCATTTGATAATGTAACCTTTAACTCACTTAAAGGCAATAATTCGACACCATCAACAGTTCCAGTTTTTGTCCATGTTGGTTTACATCCTAAGAAATATAAAAATTCGGATATTCCAATTCCTTCAGTTCTTGAAATTTCAGTACCCCACAAGATTAATGCAGTAAGTTCTGGCCATTTACCATGTTTTTCATAGTAATTTACAAGAAGTAAATCTACAATTTTTTTAGCTGATTCAAATGATGCTTTAGAAGGTACTTTTGTATGATCTGTTGCATATCCATTATATCCTGTTGGTATTGAATCGGAATATGCAGGATCTGCAAATAGTCCCCCTTTAATATAACTACCGTTTAATGCTTTTAATAATGCATTCCATTCATTGTTTGCATAAATATTTAAAAGTATTTGTGCAATATATAGGGAATCGTTATATAATGAAGAATTTTTATCATAACCATAGAAATCAGATAATTGGTCACAGCTAGTTCCATTAACAATTAAACCAACCATTTCATATAACATTTCTTTAATAATTTTATCAAAAGATTCATATTGAGGATTACCTCTTATTTCCTCATAATAATCAACATTTGATAAGCTAGGGAATAAAAATTCAGTTATATGATCATAGATTTTTGTTTGTGAAGATATAATTGTTATAATTTCTTCAACAAGGTTTTGGCCTGATAAAATATATCCTAAAGTATGTAATCCAATAGCATTAAAATCATTTTCTAATTGATCTAGATAACCATGTAATTCATCTAACCATTGATCAAAAGTTTGGTTTTTACCTTGTGCAGCAAAACCAACATTATGAGCAAGTTTTATTATTTCTTCTTTATAACTTTCAGCATTACTACTTACATTAAGTTTAATAGCATTTTTATAACCTAGAATTGCAGTTGATAATAGTGAATAATTACCATATAACTCAGATGCAACAATAGCTGGAGTCATATGAGTAATCATTAATGCACCTAGTCTATCACGAGCAACCATAGCTTCACCAGGATTTGATACTATGTATGGATATACGGTTGGAGTTAATGTTAACTCAAATGTCCAATCTCCATCCTGAACACCAATCTGATGACCTGGTAAGAATTCTAAAGTACCGTGAGTTCCCATATTTATTATAACATCTGTTTTATGGGTTTTATCTAACCACTTATAAAATGCAACATATTGTTGATGTGGTGGTAATGTTGTATCATGGTAATTTGCTACTTCTTCCCATCCTCTACTTGGTTGGAAAGTAATGAAAACATTACCGAATTGTACTCCTGGTATTACAAGATATTTATTATCGTATACCATTATCTTACCTAAACCAT
>CAYPJH010000340.1:0-1796 GCA_964411035.1 uncultured Methanobrevibacter sp.
ATGCAACAAAGCGTGCTGTTCCACGCGAAGCCGATCTATGAAGAGCTGCCCGGTTGGAAGGGTATCGATATTACGGGTTGTCGCGCCTACGACGAGCTGCCGGAAACCACGCGTGCTTACATCGAGCATTTGGAGGAAATCACCGGTGTATCTATGTCGATCATTAGTGTTGGCCCCGATCGCGATCAAACAATTATGCGCAATTGGTAAGTTACGAAATTGGTAAGCCGCAAGTGCAGCAAGGGCGCTGAAACCCGCTGCTGACCTGGCATGTTCGAGAAGCGTCGCAAGTAAGTTTCTCGTGAAACGTTTGACGAAAGGATTATCGTGAACATATTAGTTTTGGGATCTGGCGGACGCGAGCATGCAATCGCATGGGCGTTGGCGAAGTCGCCGCGCACCGATACGCTGTATGTGGCGCCCGGTAATGGTGGCACGGAAGGAGTTGCCACTAACGTCGATCTCGACATTATGAACGCGGACGATATTCTTGATTTTGTAAACAGTCGCAAGATTGAACTTGTGGTGGTTGGCCCGGAGGCTCCGCTCGTTGCCGGTGTGGCCGACGGTTTGCGCAAGGCAGGCGTGGCGGTGTATGGCCCCGACGCGCAAGGCGCGCAGCTCGAAGGCTCCAAGGCGTATTCCAAGGAATTCATGGAAGCGAACGGCATTCCCACCGCTGCTTACGCGCGTTTCGATGCGTGCGAACCGGCGCTTGCGTATGTGCGCGAGCAGGGCGCTCCGATTGTTATCAAGGCCGACGGCTTAGCTGCGGGTAAGGGCGTCGTGGTGGCCGAAACCCTCGAGGCGGCGGAAGATGCCGTGCGCGCTTGTTTTGATGGCGCGTTTGGCGAAGCAGGCTCGACGGTTGTAATTGAGGAGTGCATGACGGGCCCCGAATGCTCGCTGCTGAGTTTTGTTACGGCGGGCAAGAGCTTCCCCATGGCGCCGGCTCAAGACCACAAGCGCGCATACGATGGTGACATGGGTCCGAATACGGGCGGCATGGGTGTGTATTCTCCCGTGCCGATTGTTACCGAAGATGAGATGGATGCCATGGTAGCCATCATGGATAAGGCTGCAGCAGCTACCGCAGCGGCACCTTTTGAAAACGACTATCGCGGCACCTTGTATGGCGGGTTTATGCTTACACCAACGGGGCCGCGCATTGTGGAATTTAACGTGCGCTTCGGCGACCCTGAAACACAGGTTGTGTTGCCGCGCCTGAACAGCGACTTGGTCGATGTGATGATGGCGGTTGCCGAAGGCCGCAGCGACGACATTGCCTTGAGCTGGGCCGATGACATGTGGGCCGTGTGCGTCGTGCTGGCGAGTGAGGGGTATCCGGGTTCGTACGAAAAGGGCAAGGTAATCCTGGGTATCGAAGAAGCAGAAGGAATTGACGGCGTTACCGTTTTCCATGCCGGCACGAAACTCAACTACGACGGCGAGCTTGTTACCAACGGTGGCCGCGTTCTGAATGTGGTAGCTCTGGGCGAAACATTCGACGAGGCGCGCGAGCGCGCGTATGAAGCATGCGAATTGATCAATTTCGAAGGCAAGCAACTGCGAAGCGACATTGGTGCAAAGGCACTTAAGGGTCGCGAAGCTTGGATGTAACGAAGCTTGGATGTAAGAAAACAGCTGCGCAATTCACGGGAATTCGCGAGAGAATTCACGGGAGAAATCTACGGAAGAGATTCGCGTGAGAAGATTTGCGTGAGTGGATTGTGCAGCCGTTTTGAACGTGCGGGAGGATTATGCTTTCTGAAAGAATGCTCACGACGGTTGTTCGG
>CAYPJH010000341.1:0-4172 GCA_964411035.1 uncultured Methanobrevibacter sp.
AGAATTGACAGTTTTCAATTAAAACATTGTTGGTTATATATTTACTGCCACCATATCCTCCAGCACTAGATTCTATAATTCCCATGGCCATTCTGTCCTTATTGTCAAAAAATGTTGAGTTGTAGATTTTTGTTGTGGAATTATAAAAAGAGCCAATAGCTGAAGATGAAGATCCTCCGTTATTGTAGAAGTTACAGTTAATTATTGTTAAATAGCTGTGAAAGTTGGTTATTGCAGGCAGATAATAGTTAGAATTTGTAAAGTCAATGCTGTGAAATGTAATGTTCACTGATTGGTCTGGCAGGTTTTGTGAACCTATATTAAAAATATTTGAATTTACAGCAGAGATTATTGTTGATTTAGATCCTTGAATTAAAAGAGAGTTTAATTTGTAAACACCTGAATCTATATTTGCCCCATCAACATGAAATGTGCCATTATCTAAAATAATTTTAGTAATGTTTTTACTATTTGCATAGGCAATAGCTCCGTTTTCCCCATCCAATGTTAGTTTAGGACTGTCTATTGTTCCTGTGTTATTATCATCTCCAGTTAACGAAACATAGACTTCACTTTGAATTTTATCATCTGCAGGTTCCCGGATAATAGCAGACTCATTATCAAATGCTGTTGCAGCTGTTGGTATAATAATTAAAATCAAAATTAAAACCAATATTTTACTATAATAACCTTTATTAATCAAAATTCCTCCAAACATTTAAATTATAATGGAGTATATGTTGATAATATAAAATTAAGTTATCGTTGATTATTTGATGATTTAAAAAAATAGATTATAATATTTAGAATTAATAAGTCTTAGAAACTTCTATTATTCAACAAAGATCATGTCTGGTAATAGATATATGCTTTCTTAAAAAGTAGGAGATGAAAAAATAACAATCACTTAACTTAAATAATTTCAATCCCTAAAACTTATTAAGACATATAATTATAATAATAAATTAATATATAAATGTTTTGTTTTTTAAAAAATAGGCTTTATTTAATTTAATTATGCTTTTATAGGAATTTGTTTAATAAATAATAGCATTTTCTTAATAATTTTTATAAAATAAGATAATTTTTAATTTTTTGATAAAAAATTATTATTAAATAATCGACTTAAGGAACATTCATTACATGCAGATCATGTTCAGTAATAGATATATGCTTTCTTAAAAAGTAGGAGATGAAAAAATAACAGTCACTTTACAATAATTTCAGTTCCCTAAATCTTACTATAAAAATAGTATCTTATTATATATAAATATAATCAAATATACTTTTTATAAAATATTTTATCCCTTAAACAAGAACCTTAAGTTTAGAAACCTCCTTTATTTAATCAAAGATCATGTCTGGTAATAGATATATGCTTTCTTAAAAAGTAGGAGATGAAAAATAACAATCACTCATTATAAAATAAATTCGGTCCTAAACTTTTAAGGTCCAATTATTTATTTTATTATAATTACAATATATATCTTTCGTTTTTTACTGTTTTGTTTAATTAAAAACAAATTAACCTTTTAATTTGACTGGCGCCATGTATTTCCGCATTTAGTGCAGCGAGTAAAATAAGTCGGAGCTTCATCAGCAGACCTTGTTTGAACTACCCACCAAATCCCTTCAGTTCCTCCACATTTATAACATTTAATTTTTTTAGTAGGCATTACATTACTTGAATCATCACGAACAATAACAGTATCTTCACTAACGATTTTATCTTTAACTGTATATTCATCCTTATTAGATAAATCTGATTCATAACCGCACTTACATTTTAATTTACCTTTATTAGGTATTAACATAGAACCACAATCTGGACAAAATTCCATAATTCATCACCCATAAACAATATTATAAGAAGTATTATATAAAAATAGCAGTCCAGTTTTAAAAAAAAAAAAAAAATTAAAAAAGAGTGTTTAACCCTCAACCATGATTAGTTTACCTGTCGATGGATCTTTATACACTTTACCCATCTCAGTATATCCCTGTCCTGAACTTTCAGAAGTATCTGGAGTATCATTCAACTCCTGACCCTGATTAACTTCAGATACCTGTTTCATATTATCCATAACCTTTTGCTTTTCATCCTGAGACATATCTGAAAAAACCACACTCTGCATATTCCAGCTCATAACAATAAAAATTAAAAATCCGACAGCAATTACAAGCATTGCATCTACAAGATTTGCAGTACCTGCCATAGGATCTTCTTCTTCACGATTTCTACGTCTTCTTTGCTTTTTTCTCACCATAAAAATCACTGTTTATCCATATAATCAAGCATAGCATCAGATAAAGCATCAAGGTCAGATATGTATTTATCATACCAACCTCTCCTGATTTTTGAAACAACATAACATAAAGCACCACAACCAATACCAACAATAGTAGTATTAAAAGCAACAGTTAATGATTGTGCTAAAACGTTAATATCTCCAGAACCTAATGCTGCAAGACCTGGACCCATAGGAATTAAAGTACCCATTAACCCTAATGTTGGTCCAATACGAGTAATAATATCAGTTTTTTCTAAAGATTTATCAATTTTTTCCTCTTCATTTTCAACAAGTTTACGGGATAATGCTTCTCTTGAAAATTTATCTAAATTTTCAGTATTAGCTATTTCATTTAAAACCTTTTTTTGTGACATTGGAATTTCCAAACTTTCAATAATCTGTTTTAAATTATCAACTGAAATAGCAGTGTTAATTTTATAAATCGCATTTGAAATTGTAGAAACCGGAACTTTCTTTCTTGAAGTAAATTCAGAAATAAACCCTCCAAGAACAATGATTGAAATAACAACCAATATTAATAAAATAATTAATACAGGTATTGATAAACTTTGAGAGATAACATCTAATGTTCCGGTTAAATATTCTCCACCAGGTATTGTAGAATTCATATATATCACCTAAATTTATTTTAAAAGATTTTCATTTCTATTTAAAAACATACCAACAATAATTAAAAGTACTATAAGTACAATAGTTGCAATAACTGTTTCAACGGAACTGACTGTAATTCCTTTTGAAGTTTTTCCTAATACATCTACAATACTTGGTATTACAATTGCAGATAATAAAAAATAAGCTCCTAAAAATAACATGAAATTGCCTAAAACAATAGGGTATGGTTTTTTAATAAACTTCATAATAATATTTGAAGCAAAATATGTAATTAACATAACAGCGATTAATGCAATAGCTACATAAATACTTAAATTAAATGCACCAACACCAATAGCTGGAGCAACAATTAATATACTAACAATAATTGATCCGAAACAGCATGGACATGGAGCAATTATTGCCATACAGGCTGCAGTACTTGTATTTTTTTTATGTATTTTCCATTCTCTTATTGTTAATAATCCTGCCATAATCATTATTGCAGCCATTATAATATAAAAGAAACTATTATAAGTGTAGATAGCTTCTGTTATTTGAGTTGCGTAAAATGAAGCTATATATGATATTATTAAAACACCTGCTCCATAAGATGCACAGATAACCGCAAATAATTTTTTAGACAAATTAGATAATCCGGAAGCAAGACCCAGTTTAAAACCAAAAACTAGAATTGCTGCTATGACACCTAACTGCCATAATACATTCATTATATCCATTTTCTTCCTCATTTAATTAAATTACATTTAAATTTTTATAAATTATACTATATAAATTAACCTAAAGAACAATTCAAAGATATTTTATCAATTAAATTGTGTTTACATGATTTTAAAAAAAAACTTTTAGAACCCAATACAATATCTAATGAAATACAAATAAAACACCACCACAATAAGACAATATTTTACAATAAATAATTAAATAAATAACAGGATTTTTAATTTTATGAAAGATTATTTATAACTAACATAAAACAATCTAAAACATATACATATGTGATAACAATTTGACATATAAATTTTAAAAAAAGATATGGAGCGAATATTAACTCTGAATATAATCTATTAAAATACACTTTAAAAAAAGAAAAAAATAAGAGAATTGAAAATAATTCTCTTATGGTTTGACGGTAATGGTATTACCTTGGAATAATCCATTATACATTGTAGTTATAATGTATTCTCCTGCTTGTAAATTAATATTTAATTTAGCTGTACCATCAGCAGCACTAATTCTTTCATAAAT
>CAYPJH010000342.1:0-5595 GCA_964411035.1 uncultured Methanobrevibacter sp.
TCTATGCATTTTAATATAATACTGTTCTAATATTTTAAAGCCTGTTTCATGAGCAATCGGCTTTAAATCTATGAAATGAGGGCTTGCCATACATAAATAAGCATTGTTTTCCATATTGTTAAAAATAGATGTGAAAAACTCTTTAAAAACATCATCCCCATTCATATCTCCAGTTGATGTGGATATTCCATATGGAGGGTCTGTTACTACAGACAAAGCCTTCTCATACATTTTAAGTTCACGAACATCTAAATGAAATGTTCTGTAATCTTCAATACCACAATAATCCAAATTGATAGCTGTTCCATTTTTCATTTTCCAGTTAATATCAGAGCCTACAACCTTACATCCTATTAAACCTGCTTCTATAAGTATTCCTCCAGTTCCGCAGAATGGATCTAAAAGCAATTGATTTTCCTTTATTCTTGATAGGTTTACCATGCATCTTGCAAGTTTCGGACTCATAGAACCCGGATAAAAGAAAGGTCTTTTATGAGGTTTTATATCCTCGAAATGTTTTTTATTAAGTTTGATTCTTTCAATAGTCAGATATATGTCATTTTTATGAGCTACTATTTTAATTAGGGTATTTGGTTTATTTAATTTTACTTTAATATTATCTTCTTTTGAAAATGAGGATAATATTTGTGAACCAACACTTTTTTCTGTTTCTACAGTGTCTAAATCTGATTTGAATCTTTTAACTCTTACTGCAAAGTTTTCATCAATATAGCTTTTCCAGTTTATTGAAGATATTTTTTCTTCAAGTTCATTATCCCTGAATTTGCATATTACTTCATGAACTTCATGAGTGTATCCTAATCTTCTTGTAAATATCTCATAATAGTTTAAAATATCTTCTTTTGAAATATTGCTTATGGTTACAAGACCTTCTGTAATTTTATTTAAAGTTCCATTAATATTTTCACATTCCATCACTGCTTTAAGCTCTGCTAAAGGCAGTTCCGGGTGTTCTTGAGATTGGATAAAAAGTAATTCCATTAAATTCACCTAAACTTTTCAAAATGTCTTTGAAATATTTCTTCACTGGTTCTTTTTTGATTTTTCCTTTTGTTAACTGGTTTTTCCGGAGGTATGTCAAATTCTTCTTTGTTATTATTGTAGAAGTCCTCCATTGAATCATAATCATAATCATTATAGTATGGTTCATTTTCTTCATATTCATTGCTGTGAGTATAATAATCGTTTTCCATACTTTCCATTGCATAAGTTATATTATCCTCTAAATTATCATCATAATATTCATATTCATAATTTTTAGGTTTTTCATTGAATTTAGGATATTCTTCATAATCATAATGTCTATAGCTACGTTTCCTTTTATAGCCATCTTCATAATCATCATTATAGTCTCCATATCCTTGATTAGCCTCATAATCATAATCCAAATCATAGTCATCATATCTTTGATATCTTGGATTGTGTTTTTTATTATAATGTTGTTCGAGACTTTTTTTATGGGTTTCTCTTGGATAATATTGGGGTTTTTCCTGGTGATACATATCTTCATGGATTTTTTCAAATAATATGTCTTCAACATCACCTGGATTTGAAATATTTGATAATTTTATATTGTTGCTGTCATAAGCGCTGTAAGCGGTTATTGTTCCTACATTAACTATTTTTTCAATAATATTCTGGGATAGGTCAACATCCTGAATTGATTTAAATGGCATGTAATATGTTTTAGTGTTTAAAATTCCTTTTTTTGTAATAATTCTTTCATTGGTAATTGAATAAACAGTTGAATACCATGAAAGCAGCTGCCATATTATATAAACTAAATCTAAAAGCATTATAAGTATTATAGCCAGTGAAACATAACCTACTATTCCAAATTTTATATATGAAATAAAATATGTTTGAAGGTTAATGATAGCTGATTTTATTGGATTAGAAATATAGATTATAATCCATAAAACAATTACACCCCATATAGCTTTTTTACAACCTATAACCATATTAGGTCTGGTTTCATATAGAACTCTTTCATTAGACTTTCTATTCTTTTTAGAAAACATAATAATCCGGGGTTTTTATATAAAAAAAAGTTTTTTAAAAAAAAGCCTCAGCTCGCCCATCATTCATCACATATCAGAGCTCATAGGGTTCATCATAGGCTTTTTTATTTAATTTATTTAAACAAACATAATTCCTGCTTCTTTTGACACCGCCTCTTTATTTGCAGCTGCAGTGATTTTTTCAACAGCATTCATAAAGTCTGAAACTGTTACTTCATCACGTTTATCACGAATAGCAAACATTCCTGCTTCTGTACAGACTGCTTTTAAATCTGCACCTGAAAGACCGTCTGTAAGTGAAGTGATTAAGTTAATGTCTGCTTCTTCTGAAAGAGACATGTTTTTGGTATGAATCTTAATGATTTCTTTTCTTCCATCATCGTTTGGAAGTGGAACTTCTATAAACCTGTCAAAACGTCCAGGTCTTAAAAGAGCCGGATCTAGAATATCCGGTCTGTTAGTTGCTCCAATAATTCCAATGTCTCCTCTGGATTCAAATCCATCAAGTTCTGCAAGCAATTGCATTAATGTTCTTTGAACTTCCCTATCACCGCTTGTTGAGCTTTTAAGTCTTTTGGCTGCAACTGCATCTAATTCGTCAATAAATATGATTGATGGTGCTTTTTCTTTTGCAAGTTCAAATACTTCACGTACAAGTCTTGCACCTTCACCAATATATTTTTTAACAAATTCTGAAGCTACAATTTTAATAAATGTTGCGTTTGTTTCGTTAGCTACAGCTTTTGCAAGTAATGTTTTACCTGTTCCTGGCGGTCCGTATAACAATACTCCTTTAGGTGGGTCAATACCTATTTTTTCAAATAATTCCGGTTTTTTAAGAGGAAGTTCGACAGTTTCTTTAACTTCGACTATTTGCTCTTCAAGTCCACCGATTTTATCATAGGTAATGTCTGGTTTGGTCTCAATTTCCATACCTGAAACATTTGCATCCTTTTCTGATGGCAATACTTCAACTATTCCAAAGGTTTGCTGATTTAAAGCTACTCTTGAACCTGGAACAACAAGTTTTTCATCTAAAAATTTTGAGTAGTTAACAAGAAAACTTGGTCCTGTACTGCTTTTTACAGTCATTCTATTATTTTCTAACACTTCAGTTATTGTTGCCAATACTAGAGGAGGTGATCTGAATCTTTCAATTTCTGATCTTAGTGATTTGGTTTCTCTTTCAAGTCTTATTTTTTCATTTTCAATTAGAACCTTATCTTTTTCTAATTTTCTTACTTTCCACATTAAATTGCTTTTAGTTTTAGAATTTTCTTCTCTTAAAGAGTCTGCCTGTTCTTCTAGAAATTTAATTTGGCTTATTAACTCTTCTTTTGATGAATTTTCTAAAGCATCATCGTCGTTCATATTTAACCTCCATTATTTTAAAATCCCCCTTTATAAAATGATAATTTAATAACAAAATGTTACTTTATACTAATAATATATATATTTTACATATTTAAACTTTATGATAAGTATTATTTTAGTAAAGCGTACTTAATAAAATTATGCAAATACTTAATAGTAAAATATAATAATATATTAAATTATAACAAAATTTTTGCAAGAGGAAATAAAAATGGAATGTGAAATTTGTGGAAAACCAATTTCCGACAACCCAAAAAGAACAAAAATTGACGGTTCTGTAATGGCTGTATGCGATGATTGTGCTAAGTTTGGAAGAATACAAAAAGCTCCACCAAAGCCAAAATTCCAAAAAAGACCTAACAACACAAGAAACAAAAACAAACAAACCCAAAAACAAAGAAAAGAAGAACCTCAAGAAGAACTTATTGAAGACTACAATACAATAATAAGAAAAAAAAGAGAATCAAA
Source organism: uncultured Methanobrevibacter sp. (assembly GCA_964411035.1). Taxonomy (GTDB): domain Archaea; phylum Methanobacteriota; class Methanobacteria; order Methanobacteriales; family Methanobacteriaceae; genus Methanocatella. The sequence continues at coordinate 3,885 of CAYPJH010000342.1, forward strand.
AAACTGGACCCGTGAACAATTAGGTCATAAATTAAATGAAAAAGTTTCAGTAATCAACAGAATTGAAACCGGAAAAATGGTTCCAGACATTAAGCTTATTAAAAAAATAGAAAAAACATTAGATATTGAATTACTTGAAAAATTCAACAATGATGATTTGAGCCAGTTTATGGGAAACTCAAATTCCGGATTAAAATTAGGTAGTATCGTTAAAATAAAAAGAAAATAGCTATCTAGAATAGCTATTTAATCTATTATTTTGTATTACCTTTCTATTTTTACCTTTATAATCTTTTAAACCAGTATTTTTAGTTTTATGTGAATAATATCCTTCAAAGAATGGCAAATCAGCAATACTTTCCTTAAACTTTTTATATCCTTCATATTCATCACTGACAACAACAATATGTGCCGGCGGATGAATTGATCTGATTTTTACAATACTGTTTGTAGTATCCTCTTTAACAGAAAATACAATAGCAACCTTAGATTTTGTTCTGATTTTTGAGTTTAAAATCTCTGATACTAATTTATCCGCCACTTGCGGATCTAAAATTCTAGGTTTGGTTATTACATTTAAACTAGCATGTCTTTCTAAATCTGCTATTGCATTAAGCAACTTAGAATTATTTTCCCCTCTAATTAAAATTAACGCCATATTTGATCTCCTATACATATTCTACTTTTGGAAAGATTTAAGAAGTCTACTTCTAAATACTACAAGAAGAATAAGAACAATTCCTATTACTGTTTGAATACTTCCTAAAATATTTAATAAATCTGAATCAATCGGCAAATCCCATGCAGGTGATGTTCTTCCATTGAGCAATGCAGTATAATAAACTCCAACTGCTCTTGAATCTTTTTTAACATTAATATCTTTTGGTTCAACATAATCAACACCTACTATAAGACCATTGTTAATAGCCTTATTGATTGAATTGGCAATTGCTGTTGCATCATACCCATTGTTAGATACAGATGATTTTACAACTTCTACAGTAGTTGAAGCTAAACCAGGTTCTTCACTTCCATAAACAGAAACACTTACAGAATCTTTAGAAACAGTCAGCGCGTTTCCTAAAGCTTCATATGCATAAATAGTTTTAAGCTCACCGTTACATATTGGGCAGCTTCCATAATTCTCTGCTGACGGATAACCCATACCCCATCCACATTCATTACATACTTTTGAGTATGGCTCATCCATTGCATAACCTGTTTCATTTAGCTGTTTTGGTGTAAACATGTCTCCTGTTGAGATTCCTGATACAAGGTTTACACCTCCACCACCATATTTCTCACCAGAATCTTTAGCAACTTCACCCATAGCTTCAGAGAGACTTGTAGTAGCAGGATATCCATCACTAATCATTTTACCAATGTTCATTGCAGTTTCCTTACGAACAGACCCTGCAGTACCATACATTGGATTACCTTCTGTATTTCTTAAGTGAATAATAGCTCCTTTTTGACCTGGCTGCAATGTTGCTGTTCCACTTGAATATGGAGTTACGGAAATGGTTGAATTATCTTCAACTGTAATCACATATGCATCAAATGAACCTGCAATAGAAGCTCCAATTTCAGGACCACCAACAACAAGACGAGCACCGTCATAACCTGAAGCAACAGATGCCGCAGCTGCTGTTGATGCATTATTTTCAAGATTAGCTACTGCTTCAACAATTGAATCCAATCTTGAATCAGA
>CAYPJH010000343.1:0-1978 GCA_964411035.1 uncultured Methanobrevibacter sp.
TAAAATTAACTGCATCATCTGAACTTAAAAGTGAACATCCATTAGCTAAATCTATAGTTAAATGTGCAAGAGATAAGAATATTGAACTTGAAGAGTCCAAAGAATTTAAGATGTATCCTGGAAAAGGTATTTCTGCATCAAATTCATATGGTAAAATATTTGCAGGAAATGCTGAATTTTTAGCTGAAAACAATATTGATTTAAATTCAGATATTGAAGCACAGCTTGAAAAATTAAGAGATGAAGGTAAGGCTTCTATAATAATTGCAAGAGACGGAAAAAGCATTGGAATAATTGCACTTTCTGATGTTATAAGAGAAGATGCATCAAGAATTATAGATAAATTACATGATATGGACATAAACACGGTTCTTCTAACCGGAGATCATAAAAAAACAGCAGACTATTTTGCAGAAAAAGTTGGAATAAAAGAGGTTCATGGAAATTTATTGCCTGAAGATAAATTATCCTGGATTGAAAAACTAAAAGGTGAGAACAATAAGGTCTGTATGATTGGAGATGGAGTTAATGATGCACCGGCCTTAAAAAGAGCAGATGTAAGTATTGCAATGGGAGCTATTGGAAGCGATATAGCTATTGACAGTGCAGATATTACACTTCTTGGAGATGATATAGGCAAAATTCCATATCTTAAAAAGTTATCAAATACTACCTTATTTACAATAAAATTCAATATTGGCCTATCTCTTTTAATTAATGCAGTAGCTATTATATGCTCTATTTTAGGATTATTAAATCCTGTAACAGGAGCATTGGTTCATAATGCAGGTTCCTGTCTAGTTGTAATTAATGCAGCACTGCTTTATGATAGAAAATTTGATGAAGACTTAAAAGAAGAAAATAAAAATTCTAAAAACACACATGCTAAAGAATTAGAACATATCCATATGCATTTTCATGATGATAAAAAACATGCACATTCCCATGAAAATGTTGAAATTTTAGAAGAAATTGAAACAGAAAACGGTATCAAACACTCTCATATCCATAAACATAGCTATTCACTAGCATGTGATAAATATCATAATTTATAATTTTCTTCTTTTTTCTTTTTTTAGGAGTTTCTTTAAATATTGCTGTTGTGCGCTGTAATTTTTCTTCTATTGTATTTTTTTATTTTATTTTTAAATTAATATGTTCTTATTAAGCTGTTTTTTATCTTTTCTATATTCAAGCAATTTTGAAAGCACTTTCTATTCTGTTATAATAATGTGAATATATGATATGTTAATAAACTTATAAATGGTACAATTATGTATGTTTATATATAATGTCTTGTAAATTTATGAAATGATATGGCATTCGCCATATCCTTTTTTAAAAATTAATTTCGTTTATGGAGGAAAATGATGAATAAAAAAATATTCATAATATTAATGGTATTGATATGTGCTTTATCTATTTCTGCTGTTTCTGCTGCTGATAACACATCTGATGATGAGTTAATTAAGGCTGCAGGTTCTTTTTCAGATCTTAAAGATGAAATTGATAATGCAGCAGATGAAGGTACTGTAAATTTAGATAAGAACTATGTTTATTTGGATGCAGATGGTGCAGGCACTATTGATATTACTAAAAATCTAACAATAGATGGTAAAGGCAATACTATTGATGCTTCTGGTAAAGTTTCAGTATTTACTGTTGCTGAAGGCAAAAATGTAATTATTAAAAACCTTACTTTCATCAATGGTAAATCCACTAATGGAGGAGCAATTACCAATAATGGAAATCTAACCTTAATTGACTGTAAATTTATAAATAACACAGCTGATGCAAAAGGCGGTGCTATTTACAATACAAAAAATTTAACAGTAAACAACTGTGTATTTGACGGAAATGATATTGCAATCCGTAATCTTGGAAACACTGCAGGTCATGGTGGGGCAGCAATATACTCTATTGCGGATACTACAACTAACATTATGAATTCCGAAATAAAAAACAGCATTAAAAACTT
>CAYPJH010000344.1:0-3800 GCA_964411035.1 uncultured Methanobrevibacter sp.
TACACAGTGTGGTAAAGCCTTTGCTTGCCAAAGCCATCTTCTAATGCATAGAAGAACACATACTGGAGAGAAACCGTATGAATGTACTCAGTGTGGTAAAACCTTCCCATATCACAGTACTCTTCAAAGACATGAAAGAACACATACCAAAGTCAACAATGTTTCTAACGGTTCCCTGAAGAATCATTCCTTCCTCCAAATCTTCAATTGTTAACACATTTTTTCGAAGAATAGGTTTTGGCATGTCACTACGTGGGTCGCGGCTTGGTTTTTTAAGCTCTCTAACAATATCTTTAAGAGTCAGAATACCAATATCAAGCTCTTCAGCAAGCTCTTCATAATTTAAATTTTCTAATTTTTGATTATTTTCACCAATATCATCTAAACCAATATTAAGCTTTTTCAATAGTTTTTCACAAGCCTGATAAGATTCGGGGTGTATTGTTGTATTGTCTAGAGGATTATCTCCATTATTTATCTTTACAAATCCTGCACATTGCTGGAATGTTTTAGCTCCAAGGTTTTTAACATTGGTTAACTGTTTCCTGTTTTTAAATGCACCATTTTCTTCACGATATTTAATTATATTTTTAGAAGTAGTTTTATTTAACCCTGAAATATAATTTAAAAGACTGCTTGAAGCAGTATTCAAATCAACTCCAACTTCATTTACAACATGTTCCACAACGCCTGTTAAGGATTCATTAAGATTTTTTTGGTTCATGTCATGCTGATATTGTCCGACACCAATGGATTTAGGGTCGATTTTTACAAGTTCGGCTAAAGGATCTTGAAGTCGCCTTGCAATTGAAACTGCACTTCTTTCACCTTCATTAAATTCTGGAAACTCTTCTGAAGCTAGCTTACTTGCAGAATAAACTGATGCACCAGCTTCATTAACAATGATATATTCAACAGGAGTGTCTTTTATAATGTCTGCAACAATTTTTTCAGATTCTCTTGAAGCAGTTCCATTTCCAATAGCTATTACATCAATATTATGCTTGTTTATAAGTTCTTTTACAATTTTTTTCGCCTCTTCAATTTTATTTTGAGGCTCTGTTGGATAGATTAAGGATGTTTCAAGAACTTTTCCAGTTTCATCTATAATAGCTAGTTTACAGCCGGTTTTAAATGCAGGATCCCAGCCTAAAATAGTTTTACCGGCAAGCGGACTTTCCATAAGAAGCTGGTAAAGGTTTTTAGCAAACACTTCAATTGATTGTTTTTCACTACGTTCAGTTAAGTAATTCCTAACTTCCCTTTCAATAGAAGGTGATATCAATCGTTTATATGAGTCTTTAACTGTTTCTTTTATAGTTGGGGTGGTGTAAGGGTTGTATTCAATTTTTTCAGGGATTTTTGAAATATTTTTTAAAACATGCCTATTTAAATATTTTATAATCTCTTCTTCATCAATTTCGATTTTAGCTTTTATAATTTCTTCCTTTTCAGCTCTGTTAATTGCAAGAAGTCTATGCGGAGGTATTTTAGATACTTTTTCTGAGTAATTATAGTATATTTCATATTCCCCGTCATTTTCAGTGTTTTTAGATTTTGTCTGAATGCTTCCATGATGAATATAGTTTTCACGAATTCTTTTTCTAAATTCTGAGTTGTCTGAAATATTTTCAGCTATTATGTCGCTTGCTCCGTTAACAGCATCTTCTATAGTTGGCACTTCATCTGTTATATAATTTTCAGCAACATCTTCAAGAGGCTTTGTAATCTCTTGTGCTATGATAATATCAGCTAGTGGTTCCAGGCCTTTATCTTTTGCTATTGTTGCTCTTGTTTGTTTTTTACTTTTAAACGGCCGATATATGTCATCTAACTCAACAAGACTTTTAGCATTTAATATTTTTTCTTTTAATTCATCAGTTAATTTTCCAAGTTTTTCGATGTGTTCTATATAGGCTAATTTCTTTTTTTCTAAGTTTCTAAGATATTGCAGGCGTTTATCAAATTCTCTTAATACTTCATCGTTTAAAGAACCAGTAACATCTTTTCTATATCTTGCAATGAAAGGAATGGTGTTTCCTTCGTCAATTAATTTGATTACTTTTTTCACTTGCCAATTTTTAAGTTGCAGTTCACTTTCCAATGTTTTTTCAATCATTATCCTAATTTTTATTTGTTATTTAAAAAGTATTTTTTGTTAAATCATTAATTTGTTATCATTCCAATAGATTAGTATTTATACTAGCAATTTTCAATCTACTTTAAATCAATTTAATTTTTAGAATATCCTATCAGTTATTTATTAATCAATGCTTTTACTTCGATTTTAGCCATATATAAAGTTCAATTGATGGATTTTTATCAAATCATCATATTTTAAGAGTAGTTTGAATTTTTTTGATTAAATCGAAGTATAGATTTTAAATCTTGCTTTATCTAATATGGATGTTATTGCTTTAAGCATATGCAATATCAGTTTGTGTTTTTCTTTTGATTTCTCTTGAAGACAATCTACATTCTAAAACACCCATTAAAAATAGTCTAAATAATAATTTACAAGGATGAAATTCACTAGGCTTTCCATATACTTTTGGTTTGCTTCGAAAAATCAATTAAACCAATCAAATTTTTAATAAGATAGCATGGTTAGCATTCTAGAATCGATTGGAAGTATATAAGTAACATAGCCTAATTTATATTATTATCTTTTAAAGCAATGAATAAAGTAACTATATAATATCATTAATATGATTGTAGTTAACATTATATAAAATAAATGAAAAATAAAAAAATATTGACTTCGTGTCAATCTAAAAAAAGAAATTAAAAGGTAGGTTGACTACCTTTTAAACATGTTGAAGAAGATATATCTATATGTAGACATATTCATTTGAGTAGGATATTTCTGGATTGTTATTGGATGTATCAGGTGTTGAAATTTCTGGTTGTACATTCTCGTTTGGTACAATTTGAGAATTGACATCAGAATTTGAAATTTCTGGTTGTACATTTGTTGGTACTTTTTCATTTGCTACTTGATCGGTCAATAATTTATAATAATGATCAATATTAGGAACATTGAGTTTTACAAATGCTTGGTATATTTCTGGAGTTATTTCTGTATAACCAGCATCTATATTTCCTTTTATATAATCAAGATTATGCTCTATTTTAGCAAGCATACAATCAGAAATAGTATACTCTTCTTCTTCATATCCTGGTGGTGTGATACCCGTACCTTCTGGAGAGTTTATTATCCATTCATCATTGTAGTTTAATCCTGCTTCTCTAATGTTGAATGTAGTAGGTTTTGAAGTTTCTTGTGCTATTTGCATGTTATCTTCTTCAATGTTTGTACTGTCTATTGTAGTAATAGTTGCATTAGGAACACTATCAGTATTTGAAGGTGATTCAAAACTATTAGCTTCATCTGCAATCATGTCGTTAGAGATTAATGCATATCCTCCAGATATTAAGCAAAATATTGCCAATAATGGAATTATTAATGATAACTTTTTTTTCATAATTTTTACCTCCTTTAACTTGTATGTAATATATTTATACCATATCTTATTTAAATATTATGCTATAAAGTATTGTTCATTCAATAATAATCTAATATATTTCCTATCATTATCAAACATATCTTGTCCGACCCATTTTCCAAAAGTATTTGAATTTGTAGGGTCTGCAACAATCCAATGATTGTCTATTAATACTTGTGCCCATGCATGACCTACATCTGAGAATGCTGAGACTCCAAGAACAGCTCTTACTGTTAAGCCTGCATATTTAGCCATTGACATGAAAACATTTGTTTGTTGTAAAAAATTGATTGA
>CAYPJH010000345.1:0-2726 GCA_964411035.1 uncultured Methanobrevibacter sp.
AGATATTGAAAACAAGGGGAAAATTCATGAAATAAAAGCTGAAAATATCAGACAATACCCTGATTTATTAAAAATTCCTCCTTCAATTTGGACTAAAATTTATAGAAGCTCTTTAATTAAAGATAATGATATTACATTTCCTAATTATGTTATTGGTGAAGATAGAATATTCAATCTTAAAGCTTTTCTAAAAGCAGAAGGGATATGTTTTTTAAATGAATATATATGTTATAATTATAGGCTAAATGAAGAGGACAGCTTATCTACAAATATTACCTTTAGATTTTTAGATGATTTAACTGATGTGCTTATTGATTGTGAAAAGCTAACAAGGGATTATGGCAAAAACATTCAAAATATTGCAATCAGCCCTAATCTGTTTTATTGGATTAAATGTTGGAAAGATGCTGATTTAACCAAAAGTGAAAATAAACAGTTATCTGAAAAATTTCAAAAATTAAAAGAAAATTACAAAGGTTCATTTAAAACAAAGCTAATCTTATCTTTTATAACATCATTGGTTAAAATAAAAAGTTAATAAAATGTTGTGTTAATGTATTGCTCTTACCTGAGTTTTCTATTTCTCACACCAGATAACCATATTCTAATTTTTATTTTTTAAATCTAAGCTTTTAGTATATTCCTCTAAAATTTCATTTTTAAGTGTTTCATTTAGCCTACTGCATTTCAGCTCATTTAAAGAATAGACACTTAGCTCATATAAAATTTTATTAGTTTTAAAACCCTTATCTAAAAGAACATAATAAGTTTTGTTTCGAGTCTTTTCATTATTGACCTCTTTTTTAATCAATTTAACCTCTTCCATATATTTCAATGTTTGAGATAGAACATGGTTGCTTAAAGTGGGATTGGATTCCTGAAACTCTGTAAAATGCCTTTTACCTCTAAACATGTCCATTAAAATACACAAAACCCATTTTCTGCTAAAAAACTCTAAAGACTCACTGACAGGACAAATGTCTTCAATATTCATATAGATGATTTTGTTAAAGGATGTATAAACCTATTAGGTAATTTTAAAATTACAGAATTTTTTTAAACAATAATAAAACAATTTTTAATCATGAGATCTGAGATTAGTGAATATAGGGCTGTTGAGAAGGCAGCGGAAAAATTCGTGAAAAGTGTAGCAGAAGGAAACAGCAAATATGCAAGAGAACTGTTTGTTGATGAAGCAGTATTGTTCGGCTATCTTGATGGAAATCTGGAACACGGTTCTATTGAACAGTTTTATGATAATGTAGATAGTGTAGCTGCAGGAGATGAATTTAAGGGAAGAATTGATGTGCTTCTTTTAGAAGAAACATTAGCAGTTGTACGTGTTTTAGAAGAGTCCTGGGGTGGAAGAATAGACTTTACTGATGTACTGTTAATGCTGAAAATGGACGGTGAATGGAAAGCTGTTGCAAAAGCATATAATCAAAATTCAAACACAATTCAATAAAATATTTTTAAGGGTAATTTTTACCCTTAAATGTGTGTAGTTTGCAAGCCTAAACTCATATTACTCTTTTTAACCATTCTATTGTGCCTGCAAATTTTAATTAAAAAAAATCTTATATAAAGACTATCAGATGGAAAATTATACCTGGATGATGGTTAATTTAATTTTCAGCAAAAGACTTCCTAAATTTATTTTTTTAACTAAACTGTAATGATTCTAATCATGCACAATATTCAATAAGAGTAAAATGTGAAGACAAATGTTTGTAAAACTAATTAATCAACAATGCATATACTCCGAAATTAGCATTAAGAAACTGTTTTTGAATAGATGAAAATAAGTATCGAATTAAAGATTGGAAGTTAAGTGAAATTAAAAGCCTGCAAAAAATACAGTGAAGTGAAATTTATTATAATATGGATATATATCTATCAACTGAAAATTAGTAAAAAAATAATGGTGCTAAATTTACTTTAAAATCAGATTCATTAAAATATATCATCACCAATAACTATCTAAAATAATATTATAAATTTTAAATTAAAAGAATACTTTTACCCCCAGCTACTTGAAGATTTACTAAAATAAAAAAAATCAAAAATTAGATAAAGTAAATGAAGTAACCAGAAAGCAAATCAGAATTGGAAAATATATTGATAATTTATTTAAACTCAGATAATAGAAAAAATTATCCTATAAAACTAAAACATGTAAAATCTGTTAATTATAAAGGATTACATATTGCAGATTTAATATCCGGATTTTCTATCCGGCTAGTGAATATAAAAAACCCTAAATCGTGGAATAATCAGGCTTTTAAGTATTTGGCCTGTGAAAGTTTTTGAAAAAAAAAGAAAAAAAGTATAAGAGAATAATAGAATTCCCTTATGCTTTTGCTGGTGTTACAGTGACTTTGTTTGAAATAACTGCACCGTTATCAACACAAAGACTAGTGATAATGTATTCACCAGGACCAAGATTAATATTTAAACTAGCAGTACCGTTAACATCACTAACTTTGTTATATAATACGCCGTTGATGTTGAATTGTATTTTAGCACCAGCTAAAGGTTTACCTTTACCATCAACAATATTTGCAGTAAATTTCTTACCAGCTTTAAATGTTTCATTGAAATCTTTAGCAGTTAAAACAGGTAAAACAGTCACATTATTAGAAATAATACATCCATTACACCATGCTGTAACAATATAATCTTTTGGTTCAGAATTACCAGCAGGTAAATTAATGCTTAATACAGCA
>CAYPJH010000346.1:0-4049 GCA_964411035.1 uncultured Methanobrevibacter sp.
ATTCTGATAGAGGAGTTGACGGAAACAACTAATTTATAAATAATAATGTCAAATAATGACTCAATAAAATCATAAGCATAATTAGTTAATAATTAACATGTCTTAATAGAATTATATTAATTAATATATTCTAATTTTAAATGATTTAAATATTACTATTTTTAAAAAAAAATAAAAATGAAATTATGGTCTAGGCATAGCTATAATTTCATGGAATTTAATATCAAAGACATTAGTCATGTTTGCAGGGGTTAAAATACAAGCTGAGTCTAAACCATGTCCCCTACCACCAATAGCAATTATCTCTTCACCTACTGGAATAAGACCTGCATCTGAAACCATGATTGATATTTCAGCACATACTTTGATTCCATGTGAAAACATTCTAAGCGTCTCAGCTATCAAATCTGAAGGATTTATACCTCCAAACTTATTAGTAATACCTCTTCCAACTCCACTTAATGCATGAGAACCTATAAATGTATGAACACCCTTTTCTTCTAATTTTTGAATCATGTCTTCAGTAATATCTAACTCATTTGGACCATGAAAACCTGCATGATGAGTTACATTAATTATTTTAACATCTTCATCTTCAAGAGCTTCAGCCAATAATAATGCAGATTTACCTGAAGCAGAAGCAACAACAACTGATTTAATATTATTTTTACTGTTTAATCTTTCTTTAACTAGTTCAATTACTTCTCTTGTATTTTGTTCACCTTCATTTTCAAAATAATCAATTTTCTCTTGCATGATAAAACCCACTTTTATTTTTATTAAATATAATTATATAACTTAATATTTATAATTATTATTTAATGAAATCACTTAACAATGTTAAACATGTAGAAAATGATGATTACTATATAATTCCTATTGAAACCGGGTATATCAAACCTAATGAAAACTTAGATGCAATAATAAAACCTGCAAAAGAGTTTATGGAAGATGGCGATTATCTTGTAATAGCTGAAACTCCAATAGCAATATCACAAGGTCGCCTTATTGATGAATCAAAATACAGCCCGAGTTTAAAAGCTAAATTTCTTGCAGGAATATGGAGTAAATATATATGGGGGTATATTTTAGGACCCCTTCTTAAAATTAAAAAAAGAACTATAAAAAATCTAAGACGGCTCCCTCCTGAAACTAAAGCACATAAAGAAGTTGTACTAAGACATTATGGGCTTAAACATGCTTTAAAACCTGCATCTGAAGCCGGAATTGATTTAAGCAATGCTCCCGGAACATGCGTGTCACTTCTGCCCGAAAATCCTAAAAAGGTAGCATGTGAACTTAAAAATAAAATAAACAAGGATATAACTGTTTTAATAATCGATACAGATGCAACATATATGAAAAACGGCAAATATTTCACAGGATTACCTATAGCAATTGAAGGAATTGAAGCAGATAAAGGTGTTTTTGGATATGTTAAAGGACAATTGTCAAAAAATATGGGATCAACACCATTAGGATGCTCTAGAAATATAAGTGTTGAAGAAGGTTTAAAAATAGCAAATATTGCTGAAAACTATCAAAAATCATTAGAAACTGCAATGGCCACAATACATAGTGTTAAATCTGTCTTAGGTACAGACACTGGAAGCGTAACTATTGAAGCACTTGATTCCATTACACATACGCCTGCAGTCATAATTAGGCCAAAAAATCAAACATAAAATTTATATTATTAAAAAAGTATATTATTAATATTATAAAAGAAAATTTTTCCATAAATATAGGAGAATCTACATGATTGATGACCCATTAGTAAAAACATTATTAACAACAATTCTAGAAGAGGAAGATAATCTAAAAATCGTCAGATGTCTTTTGGATGGAGTAAATACCGATGAAGAAATTGCAGAAAAAACCAGCATAAAACTAAATTTTGTTAGAAAATATCTATACAAATTATATGATTTCGGAATGGCCAGCTACACTCGAAGTAAAGATCCGGAAACCCAATGGTATACTTATACCTGGAAATTTGATGAAAACGAAGTTATTAAAAAAATTATAAACTCAAACAAGATTCAACTAAAAATGTTAAAAGAAGAATTGCTAAAAGAAGAAAGCAGCATGTTCTTTATCTGTCCTCAAGGACATTATAGGTTAAATTTTGAAGATTCTTCTGAGTTGGAATTTATTTGCCCCGAATGTGGGGAAGAAATGGAATTCGATGATAATAGTGAAAAAATAAAACAATTAAAAGAAGATATTGAAACTGTTGAGAAAAATTATAAATCCTTTAGTAAAAAAATCAAGGAATAATATGGAAATTGAAATATTAAAACAGGTACAATGTCCTGAAAATGTTATCCAGCACTCAAAAGCCGTTTATAAAAAAGCTATGAAAATGGCTGAAGATTTTGATGACATTAATATGGAACTTATAAAAACAGGTTCTCTACTCCATGATATTGGAAGAAGTAAGACACATGATATAACTCATGCAGTTGAAGGTGCAAAAATCGCTAAAAGCTTAGGATTTGATGAATCAGTCTGCAACATAATAGAAAGACACATTGGTGCAGGAATTGATGAAAAAGAAGCTGTTCAATTAAATCTTCCAAAAAAATCATATATTCCACAAACATTAGAAGAAAAGATTGTTGCACATAGTGATAATCTAATAAGTGGAGATAAAGAAGTAGATCTTGATTTTGTAATTGCTAAAATTAGAAGAAAAGTAGATAATCCTGAGCCAAAAATTGAAAGACTTATTAAACTTAATGAAGAACTTAATAAAAAAGCGAGGAAAAGTTAATGAAAGTAATATGCTCAAGCGAAGAATCTTTATACCGTCCTGAAGCTGTAAGATGGAGAAAAAGAATGGAATTTATGAAACCTATGGGTGAAACCGTTGTTCTTCTTCCATGCAGTATGAAAAAACCTTATTCTAACTCTAAATCCCATATGCAGTTTAGGAAAGCCACACGTTCTTTCCAAGAATTAATAATAACCTCTCCTTTTGGAATATGTCCAAGAGAACTTGAAAATACATTCCCCATACAGTCTTATGATGTTGCAGTTACTGGAAACTGGTCTAATGATGAAATAGAAGTTGCTGGAAAACTTCTAAGAGAATATGTCAAAAACAAAAAAGTTGTTGCAAATGTAAGTGGAGGATATGAAGAAGTCTGCAGACAATTTTTAGATGAATGTGTCTATACCTGTGAAAACGGAAAACCAACATCCCCCGATTCCATTTATAATTTAAGAACTGAACTTAAAAATCATGAAAAAGTTTCAAGAAAAGAAAAAGTTTTACATGAACTTAGATCCATTGCAGTTTACCAATGGGGACCTAAAGCAGCAGATTTTATTCCAGACAATGTTAAAACCCGCGGAAGATATCATAAAAAAATATTAGTTGACAATGAACCAATAGCTATGTTAAATAAAGATCATGGACTTTATACTCTTAATTTAAAAGGTGGGGAAATATTAAAAGAATTAGGTATAAACATAGTAAATATTGACTTTGAGCTTGAAACTAACACTGTTTTTGCACCTGGAATAAATAAAGTATCAAAAAATATTATTCCTCAAGATGAAGTTGTTGTTGTAAGAGATGACGAAGTGATGGGTGTTGGCAAAGCTGTTATGACATCCCGTGAAATGGAAATGTGTAAAAACGGTGTAGGAGTTAAAATTAAATATAGAAAAAAATAAAGGAATTCCACCTTTATTATAACATCTCATTTTCAAAATATATTCCACTAATCCACCAATAAATATCTCATTTTCTTCGAATCCCTTAAACATTTATCATTGTATTGTTCATTTTCTATATCTCAGCAGAGTATTGCCTAATATAAATCTTCAAAGTAACAATTATCATGATAAACCTAAAGCATTCTTGAGCCATTAATAGCTATTATATTTTTATATAACCGATAATTTTTATTGATATGATAAATAAATATATAAATATAATTATGAATACATTTAATTATAACACATTATTTGATAAATAGGAGGCAAAGAAAATATGTCAGAAGAAATGATAAATAAAGTCAGAGATGCTGTTTCTGTAA
>CAYPJH010000347.1:0-3844 GCA_964411035.1 uncultured Methanobrevibacter sp.
GTCTCATTGGTAGTGGTGAATTCTACAGAGGTTATTATCCTTCTCTTATTAGAGACTCAAGTTAATACTCCACATCCTCACATCTTTAAAGGTTTGCTAAAATAATTCCCATATACTTTTACAAAGAATAAAGGAGATGCCAGGTAACCTGGTCTCCACCTTACTGCCTGTCCACATCTCCTAGATTTCTCACTGGTCCTCACACCACTCCTGCTTTACATAAACCCTGCCACCCTCATTAATCTGGACATGGGGGTTCAGTGCCAAATTAATGAATTTTAGATGGCTACAATTATCTTTGTACTGAAAGTCACTATATAATAGGAATTAGGCCTTGAAATGAAGAAAACTATTAGCAAGTTATCATGAATATATGCATCAAATTACAGATGAAATCCACTGTGGTTTTGCTGCAATTCATCACATTAGTCCTAATTTATGATGATGACAAATAGATGCTTTTAAAGAGGTGGACAAGACATGAATGAAAACAAACAAAAAATATGTATCAGGACAGTTATTTTCAGATTTATGTTAAACTTAAATGACTAAAAATAAATTTACCAACTATAAATATACAAAAATATATTGAAGAAAGTCTATTACAAAATACAGCATCTACATTTCAGTTCAACTGTAAAATCTGGAATGAACTGTAAAAGTAACTAATTTATTTGAAACTAGGTATGAGCATGTCCATTATGTGTTTCATTGTGATCTTCAAGTATAGCAACAAGAAGACATTAAAATTGTTATTCAGTAATGGGATGTAGCTCATTGGTAGAACATGTGTTTAGCATGTGAAAACTTTGGGTTGAATTAATAGCACCAAAACTAGATATTGTTTCAGCATTATTGAGACCATATTACTAATGTCAGCGTATAAACCTACAAAAAAACTTAACTCAACCTCTTAAATCTTTATAAGAAACAATTTCTTAAATTGAAGGTTCTGTTAGGCCCAAGTTTTTAAAATTTTCTCCTTTTAAATATTAAAATTCATTTTAACTAAGTCTTTTGTGTTTAGTTGACACATGAGTACCTATAGTTATTTTAAAATATGTAAACAGTGTGTAAGAATCAGAGCAGGGAAATTGGAATACTCAGCACTTCAAACACAGACTGGTTGTGCTGCAAATGAGGTCTAAGTTATTTTTGCTGGACAACAGGTTGTAGTTCTGTGTTGATACAGAAACACATTCATAATATCTACATTTTTATATTCATCAAGATTCAACATTTAGCCATAAGCAGATATCATTTTGAGTATTCCTTTGAAGACTCTTTATAAAGATATCTTGCTTGATACTTACTTCTTCTGCTTTATCCTTTCCATATCGATCCAGTTGTTCTTTTAAATGATTAATTTCATTGATTAATTACAAATATTTGTTTTCCAGCATGAGACGATATCTGTCATTCTGAGCTTGAAGTTTTTTATAACATCATAAAATTGGGTTTGGACATTAATAATTCCATCTATTTTATTTTCACCTTTGTTCTGATAGTCATGCAATTGGTCTTCACACAATGTAGTTTCTCTTTGTAGTTTAGATACCTTCTCTTTAGAAGCTTCCTGCTTTCTGAGGTGTTCATTCCTTTTTCTTTCTTCATTTTGATACCTGTGTTCCATCTCCTTCAGTTGGCACTGTCTTTGTTTTAGGTGTCTGTTTACTTGATCTGTAGCCAAAGTCATTACTCTTGTCTGATGCAGCTCGTTTTCTAGGTCACTTGTTTTTACTTTAGACTTTGGAACCTGTTGGGAAGAAATCTGACTACTACCGTTTAGGTTAGATACGTCAATATTCTTTTTTTCCTGTGAACTAAAGTCTTTATCTCTGCCTCTCTGGAAAGCAAGTTCTAGATTTCTTTTTGGTGTTGGACTTTCACCATGATGGGGTGGAGCAGGACCAGATCTGGCAGGGTGAGATTTGACATCTGTTTCTGTTCTTTCTGTGCTTTGTTTTTCACTCTCAGGTGTGAAATTTTGCAATGTACTCTCAACTTTCCAAATACCCAACTGTTCATTGTCCTGAAATATTTCCATAAGTGTTTCCTCATTCAATTTTTGTGTCCATGGAAGGCTGGTATTCTTTTCTCTTAAAATTTCAGTATTCTCAAAGCACTTCTTTTCCTGGTTCTGATATTTTACTGTGTCTATTCCCAGTCTCTTCATAGAGACCTCATCCTTCTTCTTGTGATATTTATGCAATAGCTTGTTCTCTGTCCCATCACTAGGAGAAACCTAAATAAAACCAAGGATACATTTAGCTAGCACTCAATAAAATGATGTTTCATAATTTTCAGTGAAATTAAAGAAAAACCTGTATATTTATATGGTGAAAGGGTTTCAATAAATAGATACCCACAGAAGAAAAATTAGATGTAAACTTCTGAGCTTATAAAAATATAAATTCCCAAGAGTTCAAAAGTTAATTCAAGAAGATGGATCTATGAGAGTAAAAGAAAATTACAACTTAAAGAATGTAATAACTGCCAGGTTAAGGGGCTCATGCTTGTAATACCAGTGTCTCAGGATACTGAGGCAGGAGGATCACAGGTTCAAAGCCAGTCTTCAGCAATTCAGTGAGACCCTGACTCATTCATAAATAAATAAATAAATAAATGGCTGGGATGCATCTCAGTGGTTGAGCACCCTGGTTCAATTCCTGGTTATAAAAAAAGAAAAAAAATAAAGATTGAAAAAATCTGCCTTATACCAGAATGAAAGAATAGATTAAGTGATTAGTTAGTTTGCCAATGTAAAAAAAATAACTTTGCAGAAGAGAAGTGACAGAGAAAACCCCACACATATAGTTATCTAATACTAGACAAACACAGTATAAAACATGCATTGGGGAAAGGATAGGTTCCTCAACCAATTGTGCTGGGAAAACTGAAAACTCATATGTCGTAGGATAAAATTAACCCCTATTTCTCAAAAACAAAGTGGATCAAGGACCTAGATAATAGATAAAAGACCCTAGACCTATTACAAGACTAGACAGGCCCAGCACTCCATCTTGTCAGTGTAGGAACTGAATTCCTCAAAAAGACACTTAAAGCACAAGAAGCAAAATAAAGAATCAATAAATGGGGTGGTATCTTTACAGCAAAGGAAACCATCAAGAATGTGAGTAGACAGCATATAGAATGGGAGAAAATCTTTGTCACTGACATGTCAGATAGAGCATTAATCTCCAGAATATATAAACAACTCGAAAAATAACTCACAAACAAAAAATAACCCAATCAATAAATGAACAAAAAACTGAGCAAGCACTTCAAAGAAAAATATGTACAAACAGTTAACAAGTATATGAAAAAAAATGTTCAACATCTTTAGCGATTAGAAAAATGAAAATTAAAACTACACTGAGATATAAAGAATGCAAGTAACAATAAATGTTGGTGAGAATGTGGGGGAAAGATTCACTCATACATTGCACCAAGCAATTTTTCAGGAAAGCTGTATATAGATTTCTCACAAAACCTGGAATGAAATGACCATTTGACCCAGTTATTCTTCTCCTCAGTGTATACTCCAATGATACTATAATGACACAGCCACATAAATATTTATAGCAGCTCTTCACAAAAGTTAAGCTGTGGAACCAACCTAGGTGCCTTTCAACACATGGAAGGATAAAGACAATGTGTCATATATACACAATGGATTCAGCTATGAAGAATGAAATTATGGCATTTGCTGGCAAATAAATGGAACTGGACACTGTCATGCCAAGTGAAATAATCCAGTCCTCCAAATCCAAAGTCTGAATATTCTCCTTAACATGTAGCTGCTAACACACATAAGGGTGGAGGATAAAAGAATAGAAGTTTG
>CAYPJH010000348.1:0-2799 GCA_964411035.1 uncultured Methanobrevibacter sp.
GTCAACTTACTTTATATACAGAGATATGAAAAATTATGGTACACATGAATAATAAGACTTATAATACAAAAAATCCAAAGAACATGTATAAAGACAGGAATTGGCATGAACATACTTTATATACAAAGATATGAAAAATTGTGCTCTATATGTGTAATAAGAATAGTAATGCATACTGCTGTTGTGTATTTAAAAATATCAATTAAACAGAAAAAATATATAAGGAAATGTTCTGGTAAATTGCATAGTAAACACATGAAAAAGAAGTCCACTACAAGCAAGTGGGTTGCACTCTAGGGATGGAATGTTGGCTGAACATAGGGAAAACAACCCTTATCATTTACCATATCATGACACAAAAAGACATGAATATCATGACTATCTCAATAGATGCAGAAAAATCATTTAACAAAATAAAAGTTAAAACACAAGAAACCAGGAAGAGTAAAAACATACCACAATATTGTGAAATACATTTATACTAAAACCAAGGCCAACCCCATTCTATATAAAGACAAACTGAAAGCATTCCTTCTAAAAACTGGAAAATGTCAGGGATGCCTGCTCTTACCACTTCTGTTCAAAATACTTCTTTGTCACTCTAGCCAGAGCTATTATCCACAAAAGAGAAAGAAGAGGCCTACATCCAGGAAAAGAAGACCTAACCCTATGCTCTATTTCACAACGACATGATTCTCAGTTTACAAGACCCAAGAAACTGCACCTGAAAACTTCTGAAACTCATGAACAAATGCAGCAAACTAGCAGGAAACAATCAAAACCCATAAACCACTTTCATGGGACAAAACTAAAACAATTCATGACCATTTAAGCCAGCACTGCTGAAGGTAATCAAAGAAATCCTACATATAAAAAAGATTAAAAAAATAGAGCATGCGAAAGAATAAATGTCACTAGAGTAGGTAAGCAACTGTGAATTATGAGTGAATCCAATGTTAAAAGAAAGCAAAGTACCATGAAAAAAATACATACCTGTCTACCATTTACACTGAATGCAAATAGGCTTCACGATTCAATTAAAAGACATTAAGTGGAATACTGAAGGAAAATATCAAGACACAACTGTATGTTTGTGTTAGAAAAAAACATCACATTCAAAGAGACTCTCATAATGAAAGGATAGAAAATGGTATTTCCATTTCATACAAATGGAAGCCAAATGCAAGGAGCACTGGCTCTTCTCATATTTGCCAAAGCAGACTTCAAACCACAAAGAACCAGACATGACAAGGAGATTACTACCTACTGGTAAAAGGAATAATCCAACAAGAAATTTTAATGGCTGTAAAGATATCAGTGTCCCTAATTTCATGCAAAAATATTTTTAAAGTGAAAAAACAGATGACACCAATTTAATAAGTGTGGGTCACTTCAATTGATCACTCTAACAAATACAGTGATCATCCAGAAAAAAAAAATCAACAAAAATTACAGACTTCAGGCGTACATTTGATGAAAAGGACTTTAAAATGTCTACAGAATATTTACTCAGATAATAGTAGAATATTCACCATTCTCATAGAATGTTCTCATAAACAGGTTCCAGAGTAGGCTATAAAGGCTATTCCTAGCATATACACAAAGCAATTCCTCACATATCATCTGATGATATTAAAATAATATTTCAAACTGAGACCAAAAAAACACAGAAACAGTACACCTTCTTAGAGAATGAGCAATACACTTTTACCCAATGTATGGCTCATCCACAAATCAGGTCAGGGAAATATTAAAAGACCCATAAAATCAATTAAAAAGAGAAACACAATCCAGATCTATAGGGTACAATGAAAGCAGTGCTAAGATGGAAAGTTATAAATGTGGCTGCATACCATAAAAAATAAGAGGGATCTCAACTAAATGAACTACATTGGAATCTCCAGGACTTAGGGAAACAAGAACAATCCAACTCCAATTCCAGTAGAAACAAAGGAATGATAAAAATTAGTATAAAATTAATAAAATGGAAAATGTTTGAAAAAATACAAAGGATCAATGGAACCAAGAGTTGGTTTTTGAAAAGATAAACAAGATTGATAAAGCCTGCACCAAACCAAACCAAGTAAAGAGAGAGAAGATATAAATGAATAAATTTAAGACAAATGAAGTGGATCTTACAACACACCTTTCTGAAATCCTGAGGAATATTAAGGACTACATTGAAAAGTTAAATGCCAATAAATCCAGAGAATGTTAGGATGATTTACATTATGAAATTTAGAATATGTGGAAGTAGTAGATAAATGTCTCTCTCTATATATGATCTACAAAAATTGATTCAAGAGAATAACTGGAAATTTAAACAGACCAATAATATGACATTATATTGAAGCAGTTATGAAAAGCCTTTCAAAAAATGCGAGTACCAGAGAGATTCATGGCTGAATTTTGCCAGACCATCGGATGAGAACTAACACAGCTACTCCCCCAAAGATTACATGTGATAGAAATGAAGGACACTGGCAAATGCATTCTAGGAGGGCAATATCATGGAGGCAATATCACTCTTTTAGGAAAACTGCATAAGAACAAAACAAGAAAAGAAAAATTTTAATAATATTCTTGAGGAAGATATTTGCAAAACCCTCATGGAATTAATGAAAATAATTCGAATAACACATTGTAAGCATCATACAACAACATAAAATTGGATTAATTAGAAGAATGCAAAATGGTTCAACACATTCAAATCAATAATTGCAGAAAACCACAGAGACACAAGACAAAAGTCTCATGATGACCTCAATAGATATAGAAGAAGCCTCTGACAAAATTCAA
>CAYPJH010000349.1:0-3511 GCA_964411035.1 uncultured Methanobrevibacter sp.
ATTTGGCCCTAAAAAACCAATATCATCCAAATATTCAAATGGTCTTTTACCAGTTTGATTTAAAATATCTTCAACTTCTTTTTGTGTTTCACTAACATGAATATGGATACCAGTATTAAATTCACGAGCTAAATCTTTAACCTCATCAAGAAGCTCTTTGGACGCTGTGTAAGGTGCATGTGGTCCAAAAAATACTTTAATTCTTCCTTGAGCCGTATTATTATGATTTTTAAATAATTTTATATTTTCAGCAATTTCAAGTTTTCTTTTTTCTTCATCTGCAAAATCTATCATTCCATATGATAATACTGCACGTAAACCTGATTCATCAACTGCCTTTGCCACATCTTCCATATAGAAATACATGTCTGAAAAAGTAGTGGTTCCTGACTTAATTAATTCTACTGCTCCAAGCAATGCGCCAACATAACAATAATAACCGTTTAAATTTGCTTCTGTTGGCCATATATAATCATTTAACCAACTATCAAGGCTTAAATCATCAGCAAGCCCTCTAAAAAGAGTCATTGAAAGATGTGTGTGAGTGTTAATTAAACCAGGCATTAAAATTTTGCCTTCTCCATCGATGATTTTATCAACATTTTCTTCGTTAATATTATCTCCAATTTCAACAATATACTCATCTTTTATTAAAACAGAACTTATAAATTTTTGACAATCATTAAAATTTGGATTTAAAATAATAGGATTTTTAATTAAAATAGTAGAATATGTCATAATAACACACTTTAAGAAAAATAGATTAAAATAAAAAAAAAGAAAAGAAGATATTTAAAAGTTTTTAATAGCTAAATCAATGTCTTCTTTTTTGATTGTTTTACGTTTTGCTATTTTTGCAACCTTGTTTGCTTCAACAGTTAAGTCACGAGTGATTTGTTCTAAGTATTCTGTTACAGCATCTTTTGCATCTTCACTAACTCTGTCTGCACCTGATTGTTTCATAATTCTTGCTATTGGAGCTTTTGGTATCTCTGACATTATAATTCACCTCAATTTTAATTAACTTAGATTAAATAATAAATCATAAGCTAATAAAATATTAATATGTATTAATATTTAAATATTTTGCCTAATTTTCTATAAAATAGCTAAAAAATAAAAATTTAATAATAAAATAGATAATTAAAATACTATAAATAATAATAAATAAATATAAATATATTAAAGAATTTTATAGGAAATATTTTATGAAAGTTAAAGTTGCTGTTCCATCAAAAGGAAGAATTAGTAATCCTTCAATAGAAATCTTAGAAAAAGCAGGATTAGGATTAAAAGATAATTCTAACAGGAAATTAATATCAAAAACCTATAATAAAAATATAGATATTATGTTTGCTCGTGCTTCTGATATTCCTGAATTTGTTGAAGAAGGTATTGTTGATATGGGCATAACAGGAGTCGACCTTATTAAAGAAGCTGAAGTAGATGTAAAAACATTGATTGATTTGAAAATTGGTGAAACAAAATTAGTGCTTGCCTCACCTGAAGATTCTAATATTAACTCTATAGAAGATGTAAACTCAGATATGACTGTTGCAACTGAGTTTCCAAATTTAACTAAAAAATATTTAAATAAAAATGGTTTGGATTTAAAAATAACAACATTATCCGGATCAACTGAAATTGCACCATTTATTGGAGTATCAGATTTAATAACTGATCTTACAAGTACTGGAACAACACTAAAAATGAATCATCTGAAAATTATTGATGTTATTCTTGAAAGTTCTGTTAAATTAATAGCTAATAAAAAGAGTTTTAATGAAAAGAAATATATTGTAGAATCAATTGCTACTAGTGTAAAAGGAGTGATTGAAGCTGAAAGAAAAAAACTTGTTATGATGAATGTTGAGAAAAAAAACCTTGAAGCTGTTAAAAAAGTCATGCCTGCAATGACTGGTCCAACAATATCTGAAGTTCTATCAAAAACTGAAACAGTAGCAGTTCAAGCTGTGATTGATGAAGATGAAGTTTTTAGTTTAGTTAATGAATTGAGAAATGCTGGTGCAAAAGATATTCTTGTAGTGCCTATTGAAAGAATCATATAGAAAATTATGAAAATTGCAATAATATATTCTACTAATATAAAAGCTACTAAAAAAGCTGCTAAAATGTTATCAAGTAAAATTAATTGTAAAACTCAATTAATATCAATTGAAAATGCAAAGACTGCATGTCTTTTAAAATATAATTATATTATATTAGCAGGTTCTATTAATAATGGGAAAGTTCAAGGTATTCTTAAAAAATATATTTCAAAAAATCTTAAAACATTAATGGAAAAACCAACAGCGCTATTTTTAAATTGTGATGAAAGCAAAAATAATGACGGAAACTTTGATAAAACATTTTCAAAAGCTCTTGTAAACAGTTCTTTTCTTAAATCAAACTTTGGAACAGAAATTGATAAAAATGAAGGTAATTTTTTTGAAAAACGTTTTAAAACAAGATTAATTTCAAAATATGAAAAAGAAGGGAAAAATCTTCCTATGTTAAATTTAGATGAAATAGATGCATTTGCAAATCATATTAATAAGATAATTGATGAAAGAATATGTTAAGGTGGTATTATTTTTAAATTGAAAAATTTTATATCAATAAATGATTTAAAAAGATCTGATATTGAATATATTTTAGATGAAGCTGAAAAACTAGAAGATATTGCAAAATCAAAGGAATTTTGTGATGATTTAAAAGGAAAAATTCTTGGTTGTATGTTTTTTGAACCATCAACAAGAACTAGACTTTCATTTGAAACATCAATGAAACGTTTAGGTGGTGAATGTATTGGTTTTTCAAGTAGTGGAACAAGTTCTGTCTCAAAAGGAGAAAGTATAGCAGATACGGCGAAAATGTTTGAAGCCTATAGTGATGTGTTGGTAATACGTCATGAACTTGAAGGAGTTTCAAAATTTATATCAGATATTGTTGATGTTCCTGTAATCAATGCTGGTGATGGTGCAGGTCAACACCCAACCCAAACATTATTAGATTTATACACTATTAAAAAAGAAATAGGTCATATTGATGGAATAAAAATTGCATTGATTGGAGATTTGAAATATGGTCGTACTGTTCATTCATTGTCTAATGCTTTAACATTATTTGATAATGTTAAAATTTATTTTGTAGCTCCAAATGAACTTAGAATCCCTCCTGAAATACTTCATGATTTGAATAAAACAAATATTGAATATGAAGAAATTGAAAATATTGAAGATATTGTCGATGATGTAGATGTTTTATATGTTACTCGTATTCAAAGAGAAAGGTTTGTAGATATTGATGATTATCTTAAAATAAAAGGAGCTTATGTAATAAATAAAGATTTAGTAGATGGAAAAAATTTAATTGTTATGCATCCACTTCCAAGAATAGATGAAATTTCACAGGATATTGACAATACCCCATATAATAAATATTTTATACAGGCATTTAATGCTGTTCCTGTGAGAATGGCTATACTGAAAACATTAATAAAAAATAATCC
>CAYPJH010000350.1:0-4923 GCA_964411035.1 uncultured Methanobrevibacter sp.
AGACACTGATGGTGATGGTTATATTGATTATGCAGAGGTGGATGTCAATGGTGATGGTTATGTGGACGCTGTTGGTGTAGACACTGATGGTGATGGTTATATTGATTATGCAGAGGTGGATACTGATGGTGATGGTTATGCTGACACTGCTATGACAGACACTGATGGTGATGGAGAGTTCGATGAGACTACTGAATTAGACTACGATGATGGTGATTATGATAGCTATGATGATGGTTACGATGATGGCGATTTTGATATCTTCTAAATATTGAGGAGGTTAAGAATAGTATCTGTGTTTCTTGTAGAAGTGATATGGACAATAGTAATTTTTATCTAATGTGTAACAGGCTCATGAAAAGGAACAATTTTTAATCAAAAGTGAAAATGAAAATATAAATAGATTGAAGGGAATCTGCCAAATTTTGGTTTTTCTTTGTTTTGTCGGTTTTTCTTTAGAATATTGTTGTTTTGAGTTGTAATTTGCTTTTTATAGATGTAATTTCACAGAAATGTTTTAAATTTTCTTTTTTGTTTTTGAGGATGTGACAAGAAGTCACTTTTTTTTTATTTTGCTTATTTTTTTATTTAATTTTATATTATTGTGAAGTACACTCTTTTATTATTGATATTGATATTTGTGGTTGTTTTATTCATGGTTTTGAAAGATGATAATATAAATTAGCTATGGTGTCTCTGGATTTGCGAAATTTGATTCCTAAAAATCATCCGTTCTATTTTATTAAAAATGTGGTTGATTTAATTGATTGTTCGAAAGTGAACAGGAAGTTTCGTGGAAAGCCTGGTGAGTTTGCTTATCCTCGAGAATTATTGCTTTGTCTTATTTACTGTTTATAGATAGTGTTTTTATGGTGTTAATAGAAATATTTATTATTTTACTTGATAAATTAATATTTATAAAAAAATTTTAGGTGATTTAATGGTTATTATTATTGGTTCTGGTGCTGGAGGAGGAATTTTAGCTTATGAACTTTCTAAATCCAATATTCCTGTAACTATACTTGAGAAGGGCAAGTATATTGAAACTAAAGAGGGAATTAAACATTATGATAGCTATAGTGATGATATTGATTTACTTACAACAACCTGTGTTGGAGGCTCTACAATTGTATCCATGGCAAACATGGTAAGGGCATTAGACCTTAATAGCTATGGAATAAACTTAGATGATGAATATAGTTATGTAGAAGAGTTGATAAATGTCCATGAAATGGATGATTCACATATAGGTAAAGGATCAAGATTATTTTTAGACTCAGCAAAAGAGTTAGGTTTAAATGCAGTAAAAATGCCAAAGGCTATTTATGAAGATAAATGTATTATGTGTGGTATGTGTGCATTGGGATGTCCTGTTAATGCAAAATGGACTTCTAAAACATTTATAGATGATGCTATTGAAAATTGTGCTGATTTAATAACTGAAGTTGAAAATATTAATTTAATTGTAGAAAATAACCGAATAACTGGTGTAAAATATATTAAAAATGGTCAGGAGAATGAGTTAATCTCTGATGTTGTAGTTCTATCTGCAGGGGCTATAAACACCCCATTAATTTTAAGAAAAGCCGGAATTAAACATGCGGGCAGGAAATTATTTTTCGATCCGTTTGTTACAATAGGGGGAGTATTAAAAGGAATTAAATTTAATAGTGAAGTGCAGATGAATGGTCTTGTAATTGGTGATAATTTTGTTTTATCTCCTCATTTTTCATCATTTATAAAAGATAAAATATCTGATGAATCAGTAACTAATGAAGATATATTATCTATTATGATAAAAACTTCCGATGAAGGTAAAGGATATATAACTGATGAAGGAGAGGTTATAAAAGAAAATACTATTACTGATATAAGATATATGGCTGAAGGCTGTGCAACTGCAGGTATGATTCTTGAAAAAGCAGGTGTTGATGTAAATACAATAAAATCAACTGTTTATAGGGGGGCTCATCCTGGAGGCAGTGCAGCAATTGGAGAAATTGTAGATATTAATTTAGAAACAGAAATTAGTGGATTGTTTGTGTGTGATGCAAGTGTATTACCTACATCACCAGGTAAACCTCCAATTTTAACAATTCTTGCATTATCTAAAAGACTTGCAGATTATTTGAAAAAATAAGATTCGTTTATTCGAATTGTTTTTCAATATCTTCTGTTTTTATTAATTTTCCACAATAGTGGCATCTGACTTTAGGAGGATATTTTTCCACTACTTTAAATTTTGGTTTTATTGGTTCGTTTACATTATTTGTAATGCATTTGGAGTTGGTGCATTTTATTAAATCATAGATTTCATCGGGGAGGATGATTTTTTCTTTCTTGATTGGTTTAAAATCTCTAATGATGTTTATGGTAGCTTTTGGGGCAATTAATGCAATTTGGTTAATTTCACTGCTGTCTAATTCTCTGTTTTCTATTTTTAAAATATCTTTTCTACCAATTTCTTTTGAAGAAACATTCATAGCTATTGTAAGATTTTTAGTATCTGCTGTTGGCAGGTTTAATATTTTAAGAATGTGTAATGCACCATTAGCTGTAATATGGTCTATCACAGTTCCGTTTTTAATTGCTTTGATTTTTAGTTCTTTTTTATTGTTCATGTAAATTACCATTTTTATTTGTATATTTTTAAATCTAAAATTTCAATAAGGTTTTCGGTAATGTTTATTAATTGTTCCTGACTTTTATCTTTTGTTTTAATTGTAAAGGTTTCTATTACACGGCCGCCTCTTGCTTTAACTTTCTCGTTAAGTCTTTCAACGGTTTCTTGTCCTCCAATTTTACTCATTGTTGCAAAAAGAACTATGTCTTTGCCTTTTAAGTCACAACGGTCTATAATTGTAATTATTGCAGGTGATGGTTTTCCTGCCCATACAGGAGTTCCAAAGTATATTGTGTCATATTGGTCTAAATCAAGTTTTTTTGGATAAATTTCAGTTTTATTTTCTCTAAAAGCATCAAAAGATCCAAAAATGCTATTTTTAAATCCGTTTCTTGGTTTCAAATCTTCTATTTTAACAATATCGGCATTTAATTCACAGGACAGTATTTGGGATATGAGTCCTGTTAGGCCGGTGTTAGAATAGTAAATTATTAAAGTTTTCATATTAAACCTCCTTTAGGGGTTAAGTCCATAATGCGTAAGACCCGTTTGTTCCGGCAGTCCCAGTAAAATGTTCATATTATGAATGGCTTGGCCTGATGCTCCTTTAACCAGATTATCAATTGCAGATAACATTACAATTCTTCCAGTTTCATCAATTTCAAATCCTCCAATATGTGCAAAGTTAGAACCACGAACAGAACTTAAGTGGGGAATTTCATTTTCATCCATAAGTTTAATAAAGTATTCTCCTTTATATTCTTTTTCATAAAGTTTTCTAATTTCATCGGAAGTTATGTTTTCATTTTCCTTATTTAAAAAACTGTGGCTTGTTGTTTGTATTCCCCTGATAACTGGAACTAAATGTGGGGTAAATGAAACTTTTACTCCTTCAAATCCTTTTAACTCTTGCTGAATTTCAGACATATGTCTATGTGATGAAATTTTATAAGGATTTACATTATCTGCAATATTTGGATAATGTGTTGTTTCACTTGGACTAACACCGGCACCACTAACACCTGTTTTTGAGTCGATGATTATTCTATCAACCAGATCATTTTTAACTAGAGGGTAGGAAGATAAGATAGCTCCTGTTGGAAAACATCCGGGATTTGCTATTAGGTCTGCTTTTTTAATTTCTGACCTGTAAATTTCTGGAAGCCCGTAAACTGCCTTTGCATCACTGGTGTGTTTTATCCCATACCATTTTTCATAAACTGCGGTGTCTTTGTAACGATAGTCTCCGCTTAAATCAATTACTTTACTTCCGGTTTCTAATATTTCAGGAACAATTTTCATGGATGCTCCATGTGGAGTTGCGGTAAAAACAATATCTGCATCTAGCTGGTCCGGTTTTTTATCTTTAAATATTAGTCCAGAATCTCTTATATGTGGATGGATTTTATGTGCTTCAACACCATCGTATTGCCTTGAGGTTATGTCTGTTATTTCTACTTCCGGATGATTTAGAAGCATTCTAAGTAATTCTCCACCTGTATATCCGCTTGCACCAATAATAGCTATGTTTGTCATTTAATCACATTCCTCTAATTTTCCTCTAAAATCTGTTTTTTTAATTTTTTTAATAATTTTACAACTGCTGTCAAGTTCTCTATGATGATAATTTTTAACACGTATTACTTTTGCTTTAAGACCTCTTTTTTCGATTTCTTCTTGAAGCCTGCTTTCGTTATGTCTTTGATCAGGTCCTATAGTTATAATATCCGGGTTGATTTTTTCAACTATCTCAAAAATATTTCCGTTGTCATTTCCAAGATATGCCTTATCAACAGGTTTTAACATATTAATCATTTCCAATCGTTGGTTTTCATCAACAACGGGGATTCTTTTATTCTTCTCGACAGTTGAATCACGAGCTACAACCACATACAGTTTTGCATTATCTCCACCTAATTTTTTAGATTCTTCAAGATATACTCCATGACCGGGATGTAAAATATCAAAAGTTCCAGTTGCCATTACTTTTTTCATAAATCACACTTACCTTTTTTGATATTTTAAAGCTTCTTTTAAATCTATTTTATTTTTATAAAGTGCAGATCCAATTACAATTCCTTCTACACCTGTTTTATTTAGTTTTTTGACATCATCAATACTTGTAATTCCACCTGAATAAACAATTGGGATATCTACTGAGTTTTTAAGTTCGTTTAATGGTTCTACTGTAAAACCGTTTAAAAGACCTTCAACATCCACGTTTGTAAATAGTATGCTTCCAGCTCCATGTTCCTTCATAATATTTGAGAGTTGGGCAGGTGTTTGATTTACTGTTTCCT
>CAYPJH010000351.1:0-5216 GCA_964411035.1 uncultured Methanobrevibacter sp.
GAAAACCAGAATTAACATCCAAATAAAAAACACGCACATTATCAAAAGAATCCAAATCATTTAAAATATCTGAAGTTAAACAATCATCAGAATTATCATCAACAAAAATAACCTCAATATTATCAAAACCAATAGTCTGACACCTAATAGAATTAAAAAGATTATAAATTCCCTCACCAGTATTATAAGTAGGAACAATAACACTAATTTTCATTAAATCTCCTCATAAATCTTTTTATATTCTTCAATCATTTCATCAAAGTCTTTTAGTTTAGTATTTTTAATATTTTCAAGTTTTTGATTATAATCCTCTTCTGTAATGTTTAAAATAGTATTTAAGAAATTTTCCGGAGATTTATAATCTACAACCCAACCTATTCTGTCTTTTTTAACTCTTTCTTTTTGAGCTCCTAAGTTTGTGGTTATTATTGGAATGCCTGCAGATATGCTTTCTGATAATGTATGGGAATATGTTTCTGGACAAACTGAAAGTATAGCTATGTAGTTTGGCTTGATTTTACCTACGATTTTTCCAAAATCTTCCCTATTATATCTTCCATGGTTTATACCGTATTTTTTTAAATTTGGAATTGTTGTTCCTATAAAATGGAATTCAAGCTTATCTGCCTTATCTAATTTTTTTATATTTTTAATTAACAGTGAGCCTTTATGCTGTGATATGAATCCTGGAAATAATATTTTAATTTTATTATTTGCAAATGTAGGATTTATATCTAATTTTTCTAGTTTTCTTCCATGTTCGATGATTTTTAAATTATTTAAATCTGGGTAGAATTTTTTATAGATGTCTAATGTTGATTTTGATGGTAGTATATTTATATAAGATCCTTTTAGTAGATTTAAACACTGTTTTTGCCATGTTTTAAGGATTTTAGAAAGATTATTTTCATCATCAATGTTAATTGCGCAATTATTGCAGCAATCCATATTGCAGAAATTTAAATTTTTATCAAGTAAGTGAATTGAAGGGCAACAATAATAAAAATCATGGATATTAATCATGTATTTAATTTCAAGCTTGTCTGCTATATCAAAAATATCAAAACTATGATTGATTAAATGATTGATATGGATGAAATCTATGTCTAATTTTGATAAGATTTCCTCGTATATGCTGGCTAGTTTTGGATTGAAAAATTCCTTTTCAAAGTTTTTTGAAATAATTTTAGAACTTTTATCTAAATCAATTAAAGAATGAATATTACAATATTGCTCATTCCAATTAGCTAGTTTAGTTAATTTATTATTATATTCCCATAATTCAACATCTTCACCATCAGATGTTAATATAAACTTTTTATAAGTATTATCTAACGATTTCATAATGTCAAGGTTTGTAAAGCCTGTTCCACCCACATTGTTAATTTTCTCATGTAAAATAAATAAAATTGATTTTTTTGTATTGTCTTTAAACTGGCTTAAATCATTGCCTGCAACTTTATAAGAATATTTTTTATCTTTTCCAAATAAGGCATAATGAATTAGGGGATTTATATCAATATCATATTCATTTACATAAAAAGCCCCGTCAAAAGTTTTATTGGGTTTTTTACCTTCTTTAAATCCGAAAAATAAATAATGAAGAAGAGGGTCCATTGAAGAAGTTTTAGGATATTTTTTAACATAGAAATCTTCATCAAAAAGGTTTTGTTTTTTAATTGCACGATATCCTTTTATAATCTGATGAGCTTCTTTTTTATTTTTAACCTTTGCTAAAATATATGCTTCTGGAAAAGCCTTATTTATTTTATCTTTAAATCCCATAAAAATTCATCACATGTATCAAGTAATTTTTCAATATTGTCTAATATATCTTGAGCTAAATTATCTTCACTTACTTTAAAACTTTTAGAATTAACAATAGCTGCATTATCACCCGCAATATCTACAACTATCAAATCATCTCTTGAAATAATATTTTCCAATGAAAGTTCCTGCGAAAATCTTATTAGAATATCTGTAGAGTTTCCAGCATAGAAATCATTAGCATCACTGGAAATGTTAACTTCATATCCTTTATCCTGATATTTTTTAGCCATATCTGACACTTTAAAATCATTGTTTGTGTCTTTATTAAATAGGATAATTTTTAAATCCTTTTCTGTGAAAAATTTATTGTTATTAATCTTATCAAGTAAAAGGTTTTTAGATAAGTAACCTCCCCATTTATTCCAGAATACTTCAAAATTTCTTTTATCGTTTTTAAAATAGTCTTTTGATTTAATCCTTGTTGAGGATTCATGATGGAAAAGTAATGATGTTCCACAGTAATAAACATCTAAACCATTTTTATAAAGAGTCATGCAAAAATCAACATCTTCAAGACCGTAGTTATAACTTTCATCAAGCCCATTAAATTTATTATAAATGCTTTTTTTAATAAGCATTACTGCACCTGTAACTGAAATACATTTGGATAATTCATTAACAGAGTTGTCAAATATGTTTAAATATTTATTTGATTTGTTTATTGCATATAAACATCCTGGATCCATTCTTTCAGCAAAAATATCTCCACTATGTTGAATTTTAAATGATTTTTTCTTAGCTTTTTTATCAAAGTAATAAGGAAACAGGAGTTTAGATCCAACAGCACCTACATTATCATTGTTAAGCATAACTCCCATTAATTCATTAAGCCAACCATAAGTTGGTTCAATATCATTGTTTAAAAGAACTATATATTCTCCACGAGCAATTTGAACTGCATCATTGTTGGCTTTTGAAAATGATTGGTTAGTTTCATTTTCTATTATTGTAATTGGTAAATTATCTTTTAGGTTATTTAAATACTCAATTGATAAATCTGTAGACCCATTATCGACAACAATTATTTCATAGTTAGAATAATTGGTATTTTGACTAAAATTTTCAAATAAACGTTTCAAATGTTCTAATCCATTAAGATTTAAAATGATAATTGAAACTAAGGGTTCACTATCAAAAGTATAATCGTTTAAAAGCATTGCATTAGTTTTAATGATTTCTTCTTTTCTTCTAACGGGTGCTGCCTTTTGAATTTTCTTATTTTCATTTTCCCCATATACAATATAGTGTAGAAGTGGATTTATACCTGCATGTTTAACATCTGGGTAAACAGTCAAATAAAAATCTGCATCAAAGTCTAGACTTGGAAGGTTTCCTTTTTTATATCCTTTAAAAAGATAATGGGTTAATGCATCTTCTTCTTTTATTTGATTAGAATATGTTTTTTTGTAAAATTCTTCATCAAATAATCCTGAATTTTTAATCTTATCATAGAACTTATAATTTTTAACAGCATTTTTAAAATTAAAATTTGAATCTAATAAAAATTTAAAGATGTTTTTCCCCATATTATCACTATTTTCTAAATTTACTGGTAATTTTCCATGATTTGGAATTTTTCAAACTGTTAATTTGATTATCAAGATTATTTCTAATTACATTAAGGTGGAATGCTTCATCTCTAAGTGCATCAATATCATTGAAAAGTAATGAAAGTTCTTCTTTAGTTAAAGTATTTTTATCTTGGATATTATCCTGAAGTGTTTTAATAAGATTTCTACTTGTTATATAATCATCAATTTCATGTTTATGATGATATTCTCCTTCAATTGTCCAATATTTATTTATCCAGTAGTAAACAACTCCTACAGATGGATGGAAATCGTTTTTCCACATTAAATAAGTGAAACTTAACTGATCCTGGTTTGTGAAATTAATTATTTCCCTCCACCATTGACTCATCAAATCAATGATAGTTGGGTCGTTGTGTTGTCTAAAAATTACTCCTAATGCCGGAAGACCATAATGAAGAGGCATTCCATGGAATTTGTATTTTTCTACCTGTTTTAAAATTGTATAATTAGAGTATCGTGGAAATTTAATAGATTCATGTGCCTCATCAAAAATACAATCTCTTTCAGGATGAACTACAACCAACATTTTAGAGTTAATAAATTGATTAATGTAATCCCTTATAGATCCAATTATTTTAAAAGATCCATCCATCCAAAGACTATACTTATATTCAGGAAGATATTTATTTGGAAAAACCTTATATTGTTTTGCTTTTCTATTATTATCTAAAATTGAATCTTCCATTAGTCTAATTTCCCAAAAATCAGATGTTAAATCAGGATTGTCAGTGAAACATATATAATCGCACTTTTCATCTACAAATTCTGGTGTTTTAAGATTATCATAATCTCCGGTAAATGCAGTATATATTGCAATCTTATTTTTATTAATATCAGACACGATTTCCTCATTTGGAGTTTTATCTGTTTTAAAAAGTTCGCTTAAAATATTGCTTTCAACACAATTTTCATAACGTGTTTTTATAACCTCATACGGATTAATTTTTTCATTACCCATAAAAATCAAGCCAAAAATAGTAGATTTATTAATAAAATTTTATGTAATTAATAATAATTAAATTTAATGTATAAACATTAGTAAAATTATGGTTTTAAAATAGAGAGTCCGTCAAAAATATAAAAATCTTACTCAAAACTTAATTTAAAGGTTTAATTTTTGATTTTAACCTATAAATTTTGAATTTTGACAGACACTCGAAAGTTTTAGAAAAAATTAATGTGAAAGAATTTTTAATAATTAATTAAAACCCTTTAAATAATATGTAAAGCACTTAACATTGATTGAAGACCTAAAATAAAAATTGCCAAACCTCCAATAAAAGTTATGACATTAGCATATTTAATTGCTAATCTCGTACCAAATGTACCAATAGCAAACCAAATTATTACAAAAATCAGGCTTAAAATACCAACGACAATAGGGTTTAATCCTAACACTACACCCTGAGAAGCTAAAATTAAGTTTTCAATGTTACCTAGCAATAATAATCCTAAAAATTCTCTAAATTCCCCAGCCATATTATCACTTATTCCTTCTCCTCTTCAACATAGTCTTCAATAATTTCTTCTTCAGTTTCCACGTCTTTTCTAGAGTCGAGCATTGCTTGGACACCTAAGAGGAATATTGCAAGCCCTCCAATGAACTCAATTACATCAGAGTATTGTAATGCAAACTGAGTACCTAAAGTACCTACTATTAACCACATGATTACACAAAGAATACTTAATATAGCTAGTCTAAGTGGTTTTGCCCCTGCTACTACTCCTTGGGAAGACAATACTAAGTTTTCAATATTTCCGAATATTAGTAATCCTAATAACGGCAAATATGGT
>CAYPJH010000352.1:0-1586 GCA_964411035.1 uncultured Methanobrevibacter sp.
TTTTTTAGAAGTAATATAGAAGCCCAATAGTAATTTCTGGAGAGCAGGAAGGGTGCTGGGTCAGGGCAAGGGATGAAAGTAGAAGATAGATAATTAGATATAATCACTATGTACCTTGCATTTGGAAATATTATGTTCAATTCCATTAACATGTGCAATAAATATTTGTTAATTAAAACAAATTAAAACTAATTATTCTATTTGATCACTGAAAGTTAGGCACTCAACACTGAGGGAGAGAGTGTCCTTTTGGTTTGTTTCCTGCTTGTGAAAATGATTATTGCTAGTCACCTATAAAGAGAACTTATTAAATAATTTTGGAAGGAATAGTATGCATTTGAAATGCTTGTTGTCAAAGTATAAAGAGGTTATCTGATGGTCACTGAAATATTTGAAGTGCTATAGTCCATCAATTGTCAAGGTAGTTTGTGCCAGGTTCATCCTTTGGGAATGTAATATTTTCCTTATTCCTTCACTATTTGATGCAATCAAGTCACTGAATCTGTCCACCCATAAAATGACAAGGATACTAAGCTCCACATGCGGGAGGGGATGCTATTCTCCTGCATTGTTTTGAACTCTTCTATATGAAATATTTGTCTGTTCCCATCACTTATGATCAATGAAGTCAATTATGTTTTATCAGTAAATATATATTCATTTGTTGCTTTCACTTATAATTTACTGATAATGGTTTTTATTTTATTGCTCATATTTTCCCAACTTTCACTCTTTCAGGATCTTTTACTTTAGTTCCCATGTCATTTGTCAGGAATCCACATGTGGGACATCTTGGGAGACACTCCTCTTACTCTTCTTTCTTTTTCTCCTACTATATTCAGGTTCAGTTTTTAATTTATCTTACCAGATCCTAGAATCATCATTTTTTCCAGGGAAATATACACATTTTTACTGGTATTTTTAGGGAAACTTGTGTAATTTGTCAGGTTCAATGCAAAATGAAAACTTTGACTCCCTGTATAAAAGCAGTTGACCTCTACAATTGGCATCATGCCACAGAAATCTATTTATTTCTTCTGTGATGTCTTCACATGTCATGGTAAATTTTGTCTTTCTTTTAATTATCCTTATTACAGAATTTTAAAATTTTATCAAGATTTCTAACATTCATCTTTGTGTATGCCATATCAATTCTAAAGGCAAACTTATGAGCAAGTCACATTGGAGAGCTTACATATCCATATTGTGTTCATTAATACCAAAGCAGTGAATGTTACACAGAACCAGTGCAATTGTTTTAACTACACCTTGATAACTGTTAACAATTTTTCCAGCTGGTTTGTTAATGAGTTTGAATGAACTGGAAGAAAAATGACTGTGGATCACTCTACTTTTCCTTTCCCTTATATTCTCAGCTGGAGAGGTGGGTTAACACAGTGAAGTACCTTGAGTGACAAAGTTGTCTTCTCTCAGTATTTGAATCTAATTCTGGTTGAACATTAAGGTGTAGCCTCCCTGGGTTTCATCACGCTCCCTTTTTTTACATACTGGTGAATAAGACATGGTCGCATTGTACTCAACTCTCTCTTAGCTACCATATTTCCTTACCCACTGGAATTTGTGAT
>CAYPJH010000353.1:0-6985 GCA_964411035.1 uncultured Methanobrevibacter sp.
AGTATAGCTATTGTAACTACACCAGATAATGTAAAAACTGCATTCATTATTTTTTGAGAAGTTTTAGCTGAAAATAAAGATTTCATCATTGTTCCTCCACATTTAACCCATATCTACTTTGAACATAATTTGCAATCAACAATAAAATAACAATTATAATAAA
The DNA here is from genome assembly GCA_964411035.1 of uncultured Methanobrevibacter sp. Taxonomy (GTDB): domain Archaea; phylum Methanobacteriota; class Methanobacteria; order Methanobacteriales; family Methanobacteriaceae; genus Methanocatella. Next base: position 164 of record CAYPJH010000353.1, read on the forward strand.
CAATACCACAGCAGTTCCAAATAATGCATTATAATGAAGACCAGTTGCATAACCCATCTCTAAAGCAATATTTGTTGTAAGTGTTCTAACAGGATCAAATATAGAATGTGGAATTTGAGCAACATTTCCAGCAACCATTATCACAGCTAATGTTTCACCAATTGCTCTACCAATACCTAAAATAATTGCTGTTACAATACCTGGTAGTGCAGATGGGAATATAATGTGACGTATTGTTTGCCAATTAGTTGAACCTAAACCTAAAGCTGCTTCTTTATAATCATAAGGAACTGCTCTAATTGCATCCTGAGAAACTGATATAATAGTTGGCAAAATCATAACTGATAAAATTAATGCAGCAGTAAATACACTGAATCCAGTTCCACCAAAGGTTTGACGAACTATTGGAACTAGAATAGTGAGTCCAAAAAATCCATAAACAACAGAAGGAATTCCGGATAATGTTTGAATAACAGGTTTTAATAATAATTTAACTTTATGAGGTGCAACTTCCTCCATAAATATAGCGCATAACAAAGATAAAGGAACAGCTATTACTAAAGATAATAAAGTAACAATGATTGATCCTATAATCATTGGGAAAACACCAAATTGATTGTCCCCAGGACTCCATATCATTCCAGTTAAAAAATGTAAAATTCCATATTCTTGAAATGCGGGAATAGCTTCTGTAATAATAAATATTAATATTGTTAAAATAACAATAATTGAGAAAATAGATGTTATAAATAATCCTTTCTCAATGAAAAATTCATTATGATCATTTTTATCCATTTAAATCACTTTTTTTAAAAAAAAAATTGAATATATAAATCTTAAAAAAATATAGAGAAAAACTAACATGATACTTAACATTATTCTTTAAGATTTATACACTAATAATATGAAGATAAAAAATTATAAATAAATTAAAAATTAGAATTATTAATGTGTGAAAGGAAATAATATGGTTTTTACCATATTATTTTTCTAATTTTAATTTATTATCTAATAACTTTTTCTTCTGCTAATACTTTTGAACCTTCATCACTCATTACCCAATCGATGAATTCTTTTACATCACCGGTTGCTTCTCCTTTTGTTAAGAATAAGAATGGTCTTTGAAGTTCATATGTTCCATCAGCTATTGTAGCTTCTGAAGGAGCAATACCATTTACATTACAAATTTTTACGTCATCAGACATGTGAGCAAATGAAATAAAACCTATTGCATTAGGGTCTTGAGATACAGATTGTTTAACTGCTTCTGTTGAACTTTGTACAACTGCATCATCTTTTATTTTACTGTCACCCATAACAATACTTTCAAATGCGTCAAGAGTACCGGAACCGTCTTCACGAGTAACAACATTTATTTTACCATCATTACCCCCTACTTCTTTCCAATTAGTTATTTCACCAGAGAATATTCCTTTAAGTTGATCATTTGATAAATCAGAAACAGGATTATCGTTGCTAACAGCTATAACAATACCGTCTTTTCCTAATTCATATGCTTTTAAATTAGTTTCATTCTCATTAATTGATTTAGAAGACATACCAATATCAGCAGATCCATCTTCAGCGCTTTTTATACCAACACTAGATCCTCCTCCTTGAACATTAATCTGTGCATCAGGGTGAGATTCTTTATAAACTTCAACTAATTTTTCTGCAACTGGCTGAACTGATGTTGAGCCTGCAATATCTATTTTTGAAGAGCCACCTGCAGATACCATTAAAATACCAGCAATTATAATAACAACTACTAGAATTCCTATCAAATATTGATTTTTCTTTTTCATTTCGACCACAAATATTAATATCTAAAATCCTACATATAAATGTTACTATTTAGTGAAATTTTATTCCTAAATTGTGAAATAAATATAATTTTAATTGCAATAAAAATTCACATAATATGAAATAAAATGAACAAAATAAGAAAACATTTGAAAAAATAAAAAAAATATCTATTAAATAACAATAAAATTATAAAAAATATAAACCTAACAACAAATAGTTAATCAAATAAGATTAAACTAAATAAATAAAATAAATAATGTAAAATTACAGAACAAATATAAAATTAGAGTGTATATCAAAATTCAAAATTTATAGCTTAAAATCAAAATCAAACTTTAAAATTATGTTTTAGGTAATATTTCTATAGTTTTACCAAAACCCATCAATAAAAAAAAAAGAAATAAAAAAAAATTATCTAAATGTTCTTGGAGTAGTTGATCTTGGAATATTATTATGGAATTCAAGAGCAATATCTGCAATTTCAACAGTGGTATTAGCAATACCTTTAAATGCCTTAACTACCCTAAACAGATAAATAAAATAATTAGAACGTTCTTTTTCATCAAAAGGATTCTCCGCCATAAGAGTAGCTATTAAATTAATAGATTTACTTTGAAGAATTTGCAAAGATTCCTCCATATCCAATATTTCATCTTTTAAATCAGTTTTACCATCTAAAAATGCAATCATTGATGAACGAACCATCTTTTGAGACTTTTTATACATTTTATTTAAATACTTTAAAATATCATCTTCAATTTCATAAACATCATTAATTACAAATTTAGCAATATGGGCACAATAATCCCCAATTCTCTCTAATTCATAAGCTATTTCATTGTAAAGTACTGATTTTGAAAATTCAGAATTCTGATTAATGCTCACAATAGTTTCAACTGAAGTTCTTATTTTTTCAACCATATTATTAGTTATAAAATCCATTTCAAGAGCTTCATTAGCTTTATCTTCATCATGATCAATAAGAGCATTGAAAGAACATTCCAGCTGGTTATGAACATGTTTTACCATATTCCTAACCATATCATTTACAAAAATATTTCCAGCACTATCTTTATTCTGAATATTAACCCCATAAGATTCTAAAAACTTTTCATAAGTCTTTAAATCAACAATATAACCTCTTTTAACAGCCCCTTCCTTAACAAGAGGTTGTAATAATTGAGTCACATATCTTCTAGAAATACCTAATTTATCTGCAATCTCATCCTGAGTAGCCGGATTTTCATATAAAATCAAATCAAGAATATCCTTTAATGTTTGATCTCTTTTACTCATTATTTTCACCATTGAAGTTTGATTCTTCTTTACCTGTGTAAATCGGATTTCTAACACTTTTTACAGGTTTTGATGTATAATTTTGATTATTATTCGAAGCTAAATAAGGTTTTGTGCTTGAATTATCTTTTCTATAATATTTTTTAGGTTTTTTAGGTGCTTTTACCCTAATATTTTTTGGACTATTTTTGTATGAAGCCTCTTTTTTATAGTTATTATTATATTTGGATTTTTTAGAATTTATATCCTTTAATTCTAAATCATTTAACGCTTTCTGATTATGTTTTTTGAAAACCCTGTTAACCTGTGATGCATTGTTTATGATTAATAGAATAACAACGACCAGCAATATAAATGCAAAAACTTCTATTGGAAAATCGAAATATCTGAATACTATTCCATATAAGTTAGTTAAAGCCACATGTGCATCTACAAAACCTCTAGCTAAAAATATCAGCCCAATGAATACAATAATAGAACCATATTCTTTTTTAATAATGTTTGGTTTAATTATAAATGGATAAACACCCATAATTATAAGAGCGAAACCTAATATTCTATATAAATTATTATCAACTACACCCTGAATTTCAAGATATGCATTTAAGAATGAACCAGGTAAATATCCCCATTGTGCTAAAAAAGCTGCAAGTAACAATAATTGAATAAAAGCAATTATAATTAATGGAAATACATAAGCTATTTCATATTCAAAATTAAAATTGAACTTTTTTCCAGTTACTGGTTTTTCTAGAATTTCAGATAAAACATTGTAAAGAACAGATGAAAGTACAGACCCTATAATTGTTCCTGGTACACCTAAAAATGCTGTGGTAATTGCTACAAATGCTGATATACATGCAACCAATATTACTTTAGAATGATTCAAAGTATCACCTCATAATAATTTTAAAAAAATAAATCCCAAATACAAAAATATATTATAATTGATAGAAATGCCGCTATGCATGCCAATACTACTCTATAATAATTCAAAGTATCACCTCATAATAATTTTAAAAAAATAAATTTCTAATAAAAATATATTAGAATTAAGTTTAATTTATAGTTTTTATTTTAGATAATGTTTAAAGCATCCGGAATATTATTTAAAATTTTATTACTAATGGCTGGAACTGTAGACGTTATAATGGAACTGCTAGCTTCATTTGCAGCTTGTTTATCATTATCTGCTGCAATTACAGTTGCATTTAAACAATCAGATAAGTTATCAACAGTCATCTTTTGAACCCATGGGTCAACATCAGATATGACAATTTCATCAACCTGATTATCCAATTCATTAGCTATTACCCATGAAATAAATCTTCCGCCTAAAAGGGCAACGCTATCTCCATTTACACTATCTACAATTTCGTCCAATGTGTGTTTTAAGACAATTCCTTCATACATTTTAGAACTGGTTAATGTAGCCCAATGTGCATCCCCTACAGTGTAACTTCCTATTGTTTTAGGATAAATATTGTTTGGACCTGCAATTTTAACTGCAGTAGCTAATGCCAATAGTTCTTCTCTTTGAACTGGGACTCTTGTGTTTGTTGCTTGAATTTCTTCGCTCATAATTTGAATTACTCTTGGAAGACCAAATTTCCCACGCCTTGCAGTTCCAGGCTGATATCCGCACATATAACCATGATGATTTCCCGGAAAACCAGAAATAATCATGTTTAAACCTGAACGAAGTCCCGCACGACATTCATTTTCATATGCTCCATTTGTAGCCACTACTTTTCCGGGAGCCAATATTCTTGCAGCGGCAATTGCTTTAGAATATGCTTCAATAGTGTTTTCAGCTCTATTAAATGGCCCTCCTTCAATTACAAAAATATCTGCACCAAGTTCTAAAGACTTTTCAAATCCGGTGATTACTTCATCATAACCATCACCAACAAACATGATTGATTCTAAACCTTTACCATACTTTTTAGCCATGTTCGCTACATCTTGAGCTTCTCTAAATGGTGCTGCATGACCTTCCCCTGTTTGTTCACTTGTAACATTAACTGCAACAGAAGAAGATAATTTAACCCAATCATCTTTATCTGGAGTTTCTAATTTTTCCTTATCTATTAACCTTTCATGGATTCTTCCACGAGGGCATTCAGTAAATGCAGGTCCCTTATTATAGCATTCACCCCCACATTTTACAATGTTTTTTGGAAATTTCATAGGGCCGTTTTCACCGAAATGATCTAAGTCAAGAGGAACATCAACAATATCATAAACTTTCTTCATTACGTCAATTCCTCTTAAATCATAATTATCAGCAATATCTGAAAATGCATAAGCGCAAATGTGAATCGGTGCTCCAATCATATTTGCAACACGGCAATTACCTAATAAATCTTTTAATTCCAAGTCAGAAGCACATGTTCCTACAACAATTTCAGTTAAATCACAGCCTAATGGAAATCTTTTAAATTGCATTCCAAGAGCCATTGTTTCATCTAAAGATAACTGAGATATTGCATCAACGACTTCAGTAACGTTCTTTTTAGATTTTGATAATTCAATAGCTGCATCATCATCATAAACTGCTCTTTTTATTAAATCATACATCTAATCACCTAATAGGATTATATATTACTAAAATTTATTAACGACATAATATATTAATATATAGGTTAACTGATTTCCCACTTTAAAAAACTGATTTTTCCCATAATTTGGGAAACACTACATTAAAAACAGAATTTTATTAAAATCCCCGCCGAAACTGGATTAAATACAGAAATGCTATTAACAGCAGAAATGATTTTGAAATATCCCTATCAAAACAGACATTAAGCTTACAGCAGCACAATATTGAAATATTTATTAATTCATTTAAATTTGAATATCGGTTAATAACCATAATTTAACAGTTAATTTCAATGAATTCTATGCCATTAAATACAAAAATACATCATTTCCAACCAATAAAATGAAAACCTTTTATTAATAATGTAGTTTAATAATTAAAAAATAAAATTTAAAATTAAAAATGCGATTAAATGATTAAAAAATGAAAAAATGACAATTATAGAAATAATTAAAGCCTTTAAATTAGAAAACAAAAGTGATATAAAAATTTATATAGTTAAATGAATACAACTTAACATATTACTACAACAGTGTAGTATTACTAGATTAATTAAAATATAACTCGAAAATTTTCGGCATATTTAATTTAATTAAATAAAATTTTAAATTAATTTAGTAAGTTATTTTTTAAAACAAACTTTTTTAAAAAATAATTCAAAAATATATATATTTTTATAGGAGACATAAAAAATGAAAATCGCAATTTTAGGAGCAGGATGTTACAGAACTCATGCTGCAAGTGGTATTACAAACTTCTCAAGAGCTTGTGAAGTTGCTGAAAAAACTGGTAAAAGCAACATAGCTATGACCCACTCCACTATCGAGATGGGTGCTGAATTATTACAACTCGACGAAGTAAGTAAAGTAACAGTAGCAGACCCAGTATTCGATAACGACTTTGTTGTAATCGATGAATTTGACCCAGAAGAAGTTATTGAAGCTCATAAAACTAACCCAGAATCTATAATGCCAGCTATCAGAGAAGCTGTAACCAAAAAAGCAGAAACTACTGCAAAACCACCAAAAGGAGCTATTCACTTCGTACACCCAGAAGACTTAGGTATGGAAGTAACTACTGACGATGCTGAAGCAGTAGCTGATGCTGATTGGATTATG
>CAYPJH010000354.1:0-2396 GCA_964411035.1 uncultured Methanobrevibacter sp.
TCAATGTTTAGAGATATTGATGCTGATTGCTATATTCTGGTTGATGGTGATGATACTTATTCAGCCAGTGCAGCACCTGAAATTGAAAGACTAGTTTTATCAAAACAGGCAGACATGGTTATTGGAGATAGATTGTCCAGCACATATTTTGATGAAAATAAAAGACCGTTCCATAATTTTGGAAATAAGATTGTCCGTAAATTTATTAATATTCTTTTCAGCAGTGATTTGAATGATATTATGACTGGAATGAGAGGTTTTAGTTATGAATTTGTTAAATCATTTCCAATTTTATCAAAAGAATTTGAAATAGAGACAGAAATGACTATTTTTGCATTAAATCATAATTTTCTAATTAAGGAAGTTCCAATTATCTACAAGGATCGTATTGATGGAAGCGAATCTAAACTAAACACATATTCTGATGGTTTTAAAGTAATGAAATTGATTATTTCATTTTTTAGAGATAAACGTCCATTAATGTTTTTTTCTGCTGTGACTTTAATTTTGCTTTTAATTTCTTTAATATATTTTATTCCGGTCTTTTTAGAGTTTTTAAATACTGGATATGTAGAAAAGATACCAACTTTAATTGTAATATCAACAGTTGTTATTGTAGCAATACTTATTTTCTTTTCAGGGGTAATCCTGCATGTTATTAACAGAAATCATAATCAGGACTTTGAACATTATCTTACAAGTATAAAAAATAGAAAAAGGGAATAAGGTTAGTATCGTACCATAACAGTAAGCATAAGCATAGAAGCAATAAAACTAATTGATATGGCGATACAAATTAAAGTAAATTTCTCTTTATTTATTTCCTTTTGAGTAGTCAAATTAAATATTAATGGTAAAAACACTATTAGCGGAATGAAATATCTTCCAAACACTCCAGAAGTAACATTTGTAGATCCTACAGGAACCCATGTTAAGTATTGCACAAAGAATATTCCGGTATATATTATTAATCCTACTATAGCTACTTTTAAACGGTTAATTTTACTTAACTTCTCTTTCAATGGATAGAACAGTGAAAAAGTTCCTATATATACGGCATATAATGCTGCAAGAAGTGTTGAGCTATATTGTGCGAAACTGTTTGAGAAGCAGAATAACCTGTCCACTATAACAGGAAGTCCGATAATGTTTCTAAAGAAATTGCCAATTCCAATTAAAGGATTTGATGATAAGAAAGCAATTTGTTCTGTTGCATTAACATGATATTTTCTAAAATCACCAATTCTCCATGAATTTAGGATTTGTGGTGCACTGTAGCTGTTCCATATAAGACCAATAGCCAGCAGTACCAGTATTAGCGCTTTTGATACAATGTTTTGAGTTTTATCTTTAAAATTATTAGATGGAACTACAAAAATCAGCAGGCTTAATGCAAGATATGGTGCTTTTAAAAGACCGCAAAGCAGGATAGCACCATAGAAAATTCCGATGTTTTTCCATTTTATTTTATCAGATTTATATAGAATAAAGAAATAGGCTATTGAAAGAATAGCAAATGCATTAAAAATACAATCTGCACTTACAGAAGCGGCCTGATAAATTGCTAAAGGCACTAAAGAAACAATAAATAACGGAAGTTTAAATACAGGAGATTTTTTAATAGCAAATGAAACGATAGCTGCATAAAACAATAAATTAGCCATTCTTGAAAGCCATAAAAGCCAGATAGCATTTAAATCCAATAATTTAGCAAACAGCATTCCAATAGCTGCAACTAAATATGCATAAAATGGATTTTGACTAAATGCTGAGTTAAAATAGGCCGCATCATAGCTAATTTTTTCATCATCTATATCTGTATTAAAAACATTCATGTTTTTAGCTAAAATAAGATTATTAACAGATTCAATAATCTTATAGCCGTGAACATCCGTTCCTGGAATTAACACATAATCAGTATCAATCTGACCTTCAGAAACTATTTCTACTCTTGTCAGGTGTTCAACTTCATCAGAAATATCACATATTGGTGATACAAATACGCTAACCAGTCCAAATAACAGTATTATTACAAAGGCTACTTTATGGAGGTTTTTAGTGTTTTTTCCATAATAAATGATTGAAAATATTCCAACACCAAGTAAAAGTGCAAATATCGTTATTTCAAATCCATAGCTTAAACCATTATCATAACTTAAAAAATATAAGCTAAAAAAACTCAATAAAGCAATATAAATAAATATAGGTATTTTATTTTTTTTTAAAACATCTAGAAACTTCATTTTTACACAAGCATTGATAATTGAATTCTATTTTTCTCAAAGTCTACATCAAGGACTTTTATATCAACAATATCCCCTACAGATACAATATCTAAGGGATGTTTCACGAATTTATCTGCTAACTGGGAGATGTGTACCAGTCCGTCCTGATGA
>CAYPJH010000355.1:0-3115 GCA_964411035.1 uncultured Methanobrevibacter sp.
ATTATTAAACTGAACAAGCTCTGTCTGAATTCCTTTTTCTTCATACATACCTTGAGCATCAGCTATAAAAAGTGCGGCATCATGGTCAGAAGGAAGATAACCTATTCTAACAACATCATCATTACCTGAACCGCTTAAGAAATATGCAGCCCCTCCAATGATAATTACAATAATTACAATAATCGCCGCGATTAGTTTTTTATTCATTATTATATCACCATATTAATCTAATATAATAATTGTTAAACATTATAACAATTATTCTATAATATTATATTAACATGAATAAACTATAAAACTTTTACTAAAAAATTAGATATAATCCAAATTAAATTCCTCTGTTTTAACTAATTTTGGCAATTTTCCAATAGTTCCAACATTTGCCCCCGAGATAATTAAGACACCTTGAAAAAACTCTTTATAATTCTCACATACATCAAGAGCATTGGAAATAGCATCATGAGAATTATCCCCCTTAACTTCATTGGCAATTCTAGTAGCCAAACCGTCTGCAGTTGATGAAGAATTAGAGACAACACTAACAGAATCAGACTCTCCGAAACTGATAGAATGTCCAATTTTACCGGAAGAAGTGCATATTCCTAAAGGAGATTTTCTTGGTTTTATTTTAAAGGCAACCTTATTTTCAATAATTCTGTTATTTGAGTAAATGCCACATAATGCGGTTTTATTATTTAAAATAGCTATATCCCCACCATTTTCAACAATGGAATATTTGGATTCCTGATTTATGAGATAATTCAAACACAATTCAGAAATAGAACCTGCAACACATGCCATAGGACCTACATCTGCTTTTTTAGAAGATTCCACCATTAACTTAACAATAGCCGGCAGATTATCGCTTTTAAAATCCAAACTATCAAAAGATAAAAGAAAATCCTTATTTAAACTAATAAAGGAATTAAGATAATTGTGAATTTGATAAATAAATAAGTTTAAATTATTATTTTCAACATCTGTAGTTAACCTAATATGTGTTTGATTAATATCGATTATCTCATTAAACATTAAATATATTATTAAAAACATCCTTAAAATAAATTTATGGATAGTACTGATGCAATATATAATGGTTTAAAAAAAGCTGGAATAAACTTTATTGTTAGTGTTCCATGCATAAATTTAAACAGATTATTGAAAATTATTGATAATGATGATGAAATCATTCATGTTCCCCTTACACGGGAAGAGGAAGGAATTGGGATTTGTGCCGGCGCCTATATGGGCGGTTATAAGCCAGCTATTTTAATGCAGAATTCAGGTCTTGGAAACTGTATAAATGCCTTAAAATCATTGACAGAATTATACGACTTCCCATTGGTTATGATAATGAGCCATAGAGGCACTGATGGAGAGAAAATTTGCGGGCAAATTCCAATGGGCGAATCAACCCCTAATTTATTGAAAGCTATGAACTATGAATATATGACTCCGAAAACACCTGAAGAGGCAATGGAAAATGTTGAAAATTCATGGATTTTATCAACTGAAAGTAAAAAGCCTGTAGCAGTTTTATTGGAAGTTAAATATTGGTGATTAAATGTTTAGAAGAGATGCAATTGAAGATATAATGGAAAATATTGATGATGAATTAGTAATATGCAACATTGGTGTTCCTTCTAAAGAGTTATATGCCGTTAAGGACAGGTCCAGGAATTTTTATATGATTGGATCAATGGGTCTTGCATCATCAATAGGTCTGGGTTTAGCTATTGCACAACCAGATGAAAAAATAGTTATAATAGATGGTGACGGATCCGTTTTAATGAATTTAGGAAGTCTTATAACCGTATTTGCACAGAATCCAAAAAATTTAACATGGATTGTAATAAATAATGGAGCTTATGGCTCTACAGGAAATCAGGACACATATGCTCAAAAAGTGGATTTGTTAGAAATGGCTAAATCAATAGGTTTTGATAGCCATAACTATGAAGATATAAATTTGAAAGAAATAATAAACAACAACAAATGCAGTTTTATTAATTATCCGGTAGAAGCAGGAAACAGCCCCTCTCCAAACATCGATTTAACACCAGAAAAAATAAGAGAAAGATTTATGAATGAAATTAAAAAGAATTAAACTTTAGATTCATTTAATTCTTTAATTTTTTCATCAAAATCTGTTAATTTTTTAGCTAAACCTGAAAAATAGGGAATGTAAACTTTGGAAAACGCCAATCTTTCAGGATTTTGATTAAAATCAACAAGCCTTTTTTTAACTCTTTCAATTTTACGTTCCACATCATCATACATTAAATCTCCCGGAAATTCACCAATGAATATTCCATCAGCACCATTTTCTAAAGCATGTTTTATATGTCTTGGCCTTACTCTGTTTACTGAATGAACTTTAATTATATGGATAGATTCCGGATATTTAAGACGATTAACCCCAATATTGTCTGCAGCAGTATAACCTATATTATCTAAAAATACTAAAATCATACGCTCATTTTCTTCTTTCTTATCTAAAACTCCGTTTATTGTTGCCATTATCTTCTCATCAATATTTCCATTTACTGTTATGGCGGATAATTTACAGGCAGCTAGACATTTTCCACAACCAGTACAACTCATAGGGTCTATTTCAACCTTATTTTCATTAATGGAAATTGATTTGAATTTACAATGATTAATGCAGTCTCCGCAAAGATTACATTTTTCATAATCAATCTCTGCAATAAACGGCTCTATTTCAACACCTGCATAATTATATTCTGCTACCTTTGAAGCTGCAGCTGTTGCCTGCATGATTGATTCTGTGATGTCTTTTGGATCCTGTGCAGTTCCACAAACAAAAGTTCCCTGAAGGTCAGTTGTTACAGGCTTTATTTTAGGATGAGATTCCTTTATGAAATTATCTTCAGTTATACCAACATTTAAAATGTCTGCTATTTCTTTAGTTCCTTCAGATGCTTCCATAGCTGTTGATAATACGACCATGTCTGCTTCAATTTCTGCAAATTCTTTTTTAAGAGTATCTTCTACACGAACAATATAATTATCTCCTTTTTTAACAACTTCTCCAGGTCTTCCCCGTATAAATCTTACGCCGCTTGCCTGTGAATGCTTATAGTATTTTTCATAC
>CAYPJH010000356.1:0-6274 GCA_964411035.1 uncultured Methanobrevibacter sp.
TTAAATAATAAGTCTAAAGAAGAAAACCTGAAAAGTGCAGAAACCTATCTTGAAAGAGTAGGGTTAATAGAATTTAAGGATGCCTATCCTCATGAGCTTTCAGGAGGAATGAAACAAAGAGTAGCTATTATACGTTCTCTTTTAAACCACACCCCAATACTGCTTATGGACGAACCGTTCTCTGCACTGGATATGCAGAACAGGCATAAATTACAGGAACAGCTAATCGGTGTCTGGAAAAGATTTAAAAATACGATTGTTTTTGTAACTCATGATGTAGATGAAGCTGTTTATCTTGCAGATGATATTGTTATAATGGATAAGAATCCTGGAAAAATTAAGGAAGTCTTTCAGGTAAATCTTGAAAGACCAAGAAAAAGGGAATCTAAAGAGTTTTTAGAAATTCAAGAAGAAATAGTTTCAAAATTAGATTCCTGGGACTAAAATTTTCTTTACACAATAAAATCAAAATGCTGATTTTACTGTGTAATCATCTATTTTTATATTTTTGGAATTAATGTTTTATAATTTCCGTTTAATATCCCTGAATAAGTGTAATCCAGGGCGTTTAGGGTTGCTTCTTTAATTTTTTTGCCTTTGGCCAGTTCTGCTGTAACTGCTGATGAGAAGTTGCATCCGCTTCCATGAAGATTATCAGTTTCAATAAGTTCCTGTTTTTCTATAGAAATCTCACCATCAATATTCAATACATTAATTCCTTGAAGATGGCCTCCTGTAATTATATTGTCACAGATTTCACCTAATTTTAATGAAGCATCTATTGCAGTATCTTGATTGGTTATATCAATACCAGTTAATTTAATAGCTTCATCTACATTAGGTGTTGTAAAAATAGAAATTTTCAATAGTTTTTCAATGGAAGATAATAAATCATCAGCAAAAAGATCACTTCCGGAAGTTGCAACCATAACCGGATCCACAACACATTTCAAACCATACTCCCTAACCTTATCATAAACAGCATCTACAATCTCGGCAGAATAAAGCATACCTGTCTTAACAAATTCAACAGAATAATCATCAAGAACAGCATCAATCTGCTCTTCAATAAATTTGGATTCAATAGGTTTTATTGAAAATACCTGACTTGGATTTTGTGCAGTGATGGCAGTTACAATTCCAACACCATAAACTCCACAGGCCTGAAATGTTTTAATATCTGCAAAAACACCGGCACCGGCTGAAGGATCAACACCAGCAATACTCATTACAATCATAAAAATTATCCTCTTGTAACCTTTAATCTTTCAGAACCATGAATGGACTCTACATTAATTTTTAGTTTTTTCAGATACTTTCTGGTGTGAGTATTTTCACCATGAACCATTATTTCCCCTAGATCTTCAGTTGTATTAACATCTAAGGCCATGAAAAAGGAATCATGAACCTGTGGGTTTAAGTTCTTGCGGGCAGCTGCATTAACATGTTCCTTATAGCTAAAGTCACCAAATTTTGTTCTGATGCTTGATGGCTTTAAAATAAGAGCATTGGTTCCGCCGCCTTTAGAAGGAACAATGATGAAATCCAGTGATTTACTTGAATCAATCAGCATTTTAATATTGGTTTTTCCAATTAATGGAACATCTGAAGGTATGATAATTACCTTTTTAACCTTATTCTTGCAGTAATCCATTGCCTGTTTTAAAGCTTTGTTTAAATTGGAATTATCATTTTCCTTTAAGATATCCAGATTAATGCTTTTTGCATAATTCAGGACCTCTTCATCAGAACTTATGATAATAATTTTATCTACATGTTTTTTTAAAGATTCAGTAACATCTAAAAGCATTGCCTTTAAAAGTTCTTCACGTTCATTTTCACTTAAAAAAGGAGAAAGACGGGTTTTAGCATTGGTGAACTTGCTAACAGGTATAATTCCATAGATTTCATCCATTGTAATCACTTAATATGTTTTAGCTATTAATGCAACGTATTTTGCATCTTCCTGGCTGTTGTTAATACATTTAGCTCCAGATTCATCATCAAGCTCTTCATAGATTCCTAAAATATCATAGCCGGTTTTTTCTTCAATTTCCTTACCGCAGTCATCATCACCACACCAGTTAAATGAAACAACATTTCCAGCATCTATTAAATTTGAAATCTCATTTATATCTTCAGTGAATTTCACATGGTCTTCAAGAAAACTCCAGGATGCATTGTTGAGCTTTTTATCATAGTCCTCTAGTAATTTTAAAATATTTTCAACAAACAAATCATCCAGGTCCAGTTCGATTTTTTCCAAGTCATCTCTACACATTACAATGGATTTGTTGTTTTCCAAATCTCTTGGACCAAGCTCTATTTTTATTGGTGTTCCTTTAATTTCCCAGTCAAAGAACTTTTTACCAGGTCTTATATCCCTGTCATCAATATTTACACGTAAGCCTGCAGCTTCCAAATCCTGCTTTATTTCCAAACATTTATTTAAAACTTCTTCTTTTCCTTTTTTAAATAAAATAGGTATGATTGTAACCTGTTTAGGTGAAATCATTGATGGAAGTCTTAATCCTTTCTCATCACCGTGATTTGCTATCATTGCAGCTACAACACGGTCAGATACTCCTGCACAGGTCTGATAAACATATTTATGTTCACCGTCCTTGTCTTCAAAGGTTATGTCAAAAGTCTTTGCAAAAGTCTGGCCTAGATTGTGTATTGTTCCAATTTGAAGGGTCTTGCCGTCAGGCATAATAGTGTCAAAAGCCATTGTATAATCAGCACCTGGAAACTTATCCCAGGATGGTCTTTCACTGATAAGATATGGAATTCCTAAATCCTTGAAGAATTCCTTGTAAAGCTCAATATAATCTTCAACCTGTTCTTTTGCTTCTTGTTTAGTTGCATGAGCAGTATGAGCTTCCTTAAATGTAGTGATTTCACGAACTCTAATTAAAGGTCGAGTATGTTTTGTTTCATATCTGAAAGTATTTACTATCTGATAATATTTAATAGGCAAATCAATATGTGACCTGATCCATAAGGAGTACATCGGATAAATTGCAGTTTCACTGGTAGGCCTTAATGCAAGATTTTCATTTAAATCCTTCTGGCCTCCTTTTGTAACCCAGTATACTTCATCTTCAAATCCCTTTACATGTATTCCTTCTTTAGCTAATTCTTCTTCAGGAATAAGCATCGGGAATAAAACTTCTTCATTATCTTTATCTAATAATTCTTTTAATAATTCTAAGGTGTATTTTCTAATTTGAAACCCGTAAGGCATCCAAATTGCCATTCCTTTAACCGGATATCTTGAATCTGTAATGTTTGCTTTTTCTAAAATATCATGAAACCATTCACTAAAATTCTCCACTATATCACCATAATATTTTATTTTTATCTTAAAGTTTATATAGTTTGATTAAAAAACGAAATAATAAAAATAGTTTAAATTTAATTTTATAATCTCATTAAAAATCTTTTAAAGAAGTTTATCATTTTCACTTTAATAATAAAAAAGTGTTTATATTAATCCAGATATAAATATACTAATTACAATTAATGGAGATAAATATGTATCCACGAACAATACAAATGCCTCGTGAAGTACATATTGGCCCTGGTGTTATTCATGAAACCGGAGAAATATGTGAAGATTTAAGGCTTAATAATAAAATTTTAGTTGTAACTGGTCAAAATACTTATAAAATTGGCGCTAAATATGCTATTGATAGTTTACAGGATAAAAACTACAGTGTTGATGTGATTAAAGTTAGTGAAGCATCATTTGAATCTGTTTTAGAAGTAGAACAGCTGATTGATGAAAATACAACAGTCATTGGTGTAGGTGGAGGTAAAGTCATTGATGTTGCAAAATTATCTTCAAGCAATAAGGGAGTTGATTTTATTTCAATGCCCACAACAGCATCACATGATGGAATCGTTTCACCTTTAGCTTCAATTAAAGATTCAAACACTTCAACATCAAAAAAGACACAGGCACCAATAGCTGTAATCGGAGATAGTGAAATTATTGCAAATTCACCTTACAGACTTTTGGCAGCAGGCTGTGCTGATTTGATATCCAATTTCACAGCAGTGAAAGACTGGCAACTGGCACACAGATTGAAAAATGTTAATTACAGTGAATCAGCATCAGCACTTTCAATAATGTCAGCAAAAATGATAACAGACAATATTGAAAGCATTAAACCAAATCTGGAAGAAAGTGCACGTCTTGTGCTAAAAACATTATTCAGCAGCATCATGGCAATCAGCATTGCAGGATCAAGCAGACCTGCAAGCGGATCAGAACATAAGTTCTCCCATGCATTAGACCAAATTCTGGATAAGCCTGCACTTCACGGTGAACAGTGCGGTGTTGGAACAATACTGATGATGAAAGTATATGGATCCGACTGGAAATTTATTAAAAATAACTTAAATGCAATTGGAGCACCAACAACAGCAAAACAGTTAGGTGTTGATGACGAAGATATAATTGAAGCATTATGCAAAGCCCATACAATAAGACCTAACAGATACACCATTCTTGGAGAGAAAGGAATATCTGAAGATGCGGCTCATGAATTAGCTACAATTACAGGTGTGATTTAGATGATAACATTAATTGGAAAAAATCTAGCCAAAAAAGGAAATAGTTTTATTTATTATGGTCCAATAGAAGAATGTGAAACATGCCGGTTTAAATCAACCTGTGTGGATTCATTGGAAAAAAATAGAAGATATACAATTACAAAAGTAATGGACAATGAACAAAAATGTCCTATTCACGATGAAAACATTGTTGTACCGGTTGAAGTTGAAAAAGAATCCATAAAAATTCTTACACAATCAAAAAATACTTTTGAAGGCTCAACATTTAGCTACACACCAATAGAATGTAATGAAAATTGTGAATTTAAAAAATACTGTATTCCTGAAGGATTATTTGAAAATGATAAATGCATAATCATGAAAAACAATGGAAAACACAAAGAATGTAAAAAAGGATATAATTTAAACGAATTAATTTTAGCATTTGTAGAATAGTGATAAATATGAACCTTAAAAAAGATGCAGGATATAAAGCAGCAGAATATGTTAAAAACGGAGATATTTTAGGACTTGGAACAGGCTCAACAACACATTATTTTATTGAAGCAGTGGGAAAAAGAGTAGAAGAAGAGGAAATCGATGTAATGTGAATTCCAACATCATTTCAATCATTACTGCTTGCAAAAAAATGGAACATTCCAATAACCTCTCTAGAAGAACATGATATTGATTTGGCAGTAGACGGTGCTGATGAAGTAGACCATAACTTAAACCTAATTAAAGGGGGAGGAGCAGCACATACAAAAGAAAAGATCATTGATTATGCAGCTGATAAGCTATATATCATTGTTGATGAATCAAAATATGTAGATAAAATAGGTAACTTTCCAGTGCCTGTAGAAGTCATCCCTGAAGCGTCCAGAATGGTTATAAAAACCCTAACAGATATGGGAGCAACACCAGCTATCAGAATGGGCGAGCAAAAAGACGGACCTGTAATTACAGATAACGGAAACTTTGTAATTGATGCAAAATTTGATGAGATAATAAATCCTGAACACTTAGAAATAGACTTGAATACTATTCCGGGCGTTGTAGAAAACGGTATCTTTTCCAATGCAGTTGACAAAGTAATAATCGGAACTAAAAACGGAGTTAAAGAAATATAAGGAGTTGTATATCATGCCTATCAGAGGAGCTATTCCCTATGATATTAAATCAATGATTATAAAATTAGGATTTTTATTTGGCGGATTGATAATTGTATATGCAATAATCTGGATGCTTGCAGAACTTCGCATAATCCCACCTATAATCTATATAATTTTCCCACAAATCGTACTTTTACTTATTGGTATCTTTATTATTTATGTAGCTTATACAAAAAGAAAAGAGTTTTATTAAAATTATGACAATAGAATCAACCAGTATACAAATAAATACAAACAAAAAGTTTGAAATAATTGATATAACAACTTCAATTAATCAAAAACTAGCTAACTACAAAATAGACAAGGGATTAGCTAATATTTTCACAAAACACTCTACATCAGCTATTGTTATAAATGAAAATGAAAAAGGTCTTTTAAAAGACTTCGAATTCCTGTTAAATAACTTAGTGGATGATAATTATAGTTATGAACATGATAAAATTGACAATAATGCATCATCTCACTTAAAATCTTTTTTATTATCATCTAGTGAAACAATACCTGTTAAAAACTCAAAATTAGATTTAGGCACATGGCAATCA
>CAYPJH010000357.1:0-10588 GCA_964411035.1 uncultured Methanobrevibacter sp.
CACTGTAGAATTATTAATTAATGGACAGACTGCAGCAAAAGCAGAGGCTGTTAATGGAAAAGTATCCTTTAATGTAACTTTATATGGTGCTGGTAAATTAACTGTTATGGTGAAATTTGCCGGTGATGATAAAAATGGAGAAAGTAATGATACTCATAATATTACTGTAAAAGGTATTGCTACTTTAACTGTTCCTGATATAACTTTATTCTTCAAAAACGGGACTCAATTAATAATTTATTTAACTTCTAATGGAGATAATGTTTCTAATGAAACAGTTACAATTAATATTAATGGTATAGACTACATTAGAACCGTTATAAATGGAACTGCAAAACTCCCAATTAATCTTGCTCCAGGAACATACAATGCAATTGTAAGATTATTATCAGACAAATATAATTTTGAAAGTACTGAGACTACTGTAACTGTTTTATTTGTTATTGAAGGTAATGATACTGTTTTATTCTTTAAAAATGGTACTCAGTATGTTTCTTTATTCTTAGATGGTCAAGGTAATCCTTTAGCTGATGCTAACATAGAATTTAACATCAATGGTATTTTCTATTATGGTACTTCTGATAAAAATGGCACTATTGGTTTAGATATTAATTTAACTCCCGATAACTACATTATCACTGTTACAAATAAAGATAATGGAGCATTACATTCAAACAACATTACTATTTTACCAACATTCATTAGTGAAAATATTGTTAAATATTACAAGAATGAAACACAATATGTTGTAAAAGTTGTTGACGGTAAAGGTATTGCTTTAGCTAACCAAACTGTAGAATATAATATCAATGACATATTCTACAAAAGAATCACTGATGCTAATGGTACTGCCAGTTTAATTATTAATCTGGCTGCCGGTAATTCCAAACCCCAAGAATACATAATTACAGCATGGTGTAACGGCAATATTGTTTCTGATACTGTAATTGTTTTACCTGTTTTAACTGCTGATGATTTCAATGAATCATTTGAAGCCGGTAAGAAATTTACTGCAAACCTTGTTGATGGTCAGGATAAACCTTTAGTTGGTGTTGAAATACAATTCAACATTAACGGAGTATTTTATAATAAAATTAGTGATGTTAACGGTACTGTTGAATTAAATATTAATTTGGCTCCGGGCGAATATATTATTTCAACTATCTGTTATGACAATGGTGCAGTTATTTCAAACAAGGTTACTGTAACACCAAAAGTATAGAGATCTAATTCTCTATACTAATTGGGCCAATGCCCAATTTTTTTGTTTTAAATATTTTGCAAATTCTCTTTTTTCATGTGTTAATACTTATTAAAAGATAAATTATTTAACTTAAATTTAACAAATATTTTTATAATATAAAATTATATTAGGCATTTTTATGAATAAAAAGAGTAAAACAGTATTAGCTATATTAATTGTAATTATAATTTGTATTGCTGCTTTTATTATAGTTAATTATAAAAATCAATATGAAGTTAGTGAGCTTGGAAGCAATGAAAATGGTACTGTTTACAAAATTATAGCAGGCAATCCTTTATCAAGTGATACTGTTTGTTTAATTATTGGCGTTCATCAAAGAGAACATGACATTCATGAAGCAATCAATGAAACTGTTTCGGGTATAACTTCTGTTGGTGGTGCTAATGATTTATCTAAACGATATGTGATTTATTATATTAAATTAAATGATGATATTAAATCAAAAGCAGAAACAAGACCTGCAGGTGAAACAATAGCCAATCAATTTATTGTTCCTGATGTTAAAAGTGAAAATCCTTTCATTGCAATTGATATTCATGAAATTGACAGTGATTTTGAGTTTTCAAATTTTATTTGTTGTGTTTCAAACAATTCTAAAACCAATGAGTACGCTAATCAGTTAAGCGATGATTTAGATATTCATATTTATAATTTTAAAGAAGGTACAAGCCCACAACTTGTCACAGAACCAATTGCATCACAAAATATTAACACTCTCTTATTTGAAACAGCTACTGTAAACAGTATTGAAAATAAGAGAGAAATGGCAAAACAATTTATATATGCTGTAGATAGTTTAAAACCATAAATGAGGGATTAATATGGATAATATTGTTAGAGGTATTTTAATTGGTAGAATGCAGCCAATACATAACGGCCATATTCAAGTTATTAAAAAAACACTTGAAGATGTAGATGAGATAATTATTGGTATTGGAAGTGCTCAGGTTAGCCATGAGTTAAAAAACCCTTTTACTGCAGGTGAACGTATAATGATGGTGACTCAGGCATTATCTGAAAATAATATTAAAAGAAATAGATATTATGTTATACCGATGGAAGACATTAATTATAATTCAATTTGGTCTGCACATGTTAAAATGATGACTCCTCCTTTTTCTAAGGTTTATTCCGGTAATCCATTAGTAAAACAACTATTTGTTGAATCAGGTTATGATGTGGAAAATCCACCTTTATATAACAGACTTCAATTATCCGGTTCTGAAGTTAGAAGGAGAATGCTGAATGATGGCAATTGGCAGGAGTTAGTTCCAAAATCTGTTGTAGAAATTATTGATGAAATTAATGGTATTGAAAGACTTAAAAATTTAAATAAAAAAGAAATAAGTGATTTATAGAGGTTATTGAAATGATTGTTAAAGTAATTGAAAATAAAGAAGAGAAAATTGAAATAGCTGATCTTATTCAAGATTTGAAAAATAGCAGAAAGGTAGATTATTCTGGAGCTATTTTCACCTTTGAAGGTATTGTTCGTGGAAAAGAAGAAGACATGAACCTTAAAAAGTTAATTTTAACTACTCCTGATGTTGAAAAAACTACTGAAGAAATTGAGAAGATTGTTGAATCAGCAAAAATAAAATATGATGTGTTTGATATAGATGTAGTACATTATGTTGGTGAATTTTACACAGGAGATAGTCTATTTTTAGTTGCAGTTCTTGGAAATCATAGAGGCGAAACACTTGATGCATTAAAAGAAGTGATTGAACGAGTTAAATATGATATTGATTTTAAGAAAGAAGAAATTTCAGATAATGGTACAAAAGTAATAATGGCTGGAGGATAATTTAATTTTTTATCCACTTTATTTATTTTTTATCTTCTTTTTTCTAAGTTCTTTTAAATAATAGTTAAAATTAAAAAATATTAAAATAAAAAATAGTTTTATGACATTAATTAAGATGGAATCAATCGGAGTAATAAAAACTCCTTTCAATAAAATTGAAGGAATGCCAATTCAGCCTACTGGGGCAAATGGCTTTGATGGTGAAATTATATTAAAAGAAAAATTTACTGATGGTTTAAAGGATCTTGAAGGTTTTTCACATATTAATATACTTTATCTTCTTCATAAAGTTGAGGGATATAATTTAGAAGTAAAACCATTTCTTGACAATAACACTCATGGAATATTTGCAACAAGATCTCCTAAAAGACCAAACCGTATTGGTTCTTCTATTGTTAAACTTAATGGTATTGATGGAAATGTTATTCATATAAGTAATGTTGATATCTTAAACGGCACTCCACTTTTAGATATTAAACCCCATGTTCCACAATTATATGAAGATACAATTACTGATTTAAAAATAGGATGGTTTGAAAAAAACCACCAAAATGCAAAATCCACTAAATCAGATAATAGATTTAAATGATTTTAAACAAAAATAAATTTTATAGCTTGCCAATATCTTCTTCGGCAATTAAATGTTCTTCTAATTTTTCTCTAATGTCTTTAGGAATAGGTTCGGATTTCTGTTCAATAAAGTTAAAATGAACAAGAACTGCCTGACCTTTTACTTTAAGTTCATTATCCTGCCATGCTTCATGTCCAATAGTAAATGAACTATTTCCTATTTTTAAAATATATGTTCTAATTTCCACTTCACCATCAAAGAACATTTGAGCTAAATAATCGTATTCAGTTCGAACAAGAATTAATCTCCAGTTTTCATAGTCTAAGGACAAATCAGGGGTGAAAAGTCTGAAAATATCATTTCGTCCTGTTTCAAACCAAACTCCTAAAACATTATTGTTAACATGTTGTAATCCGTCAATATCTCCAAATCTAGGAACCATTTTTATTTTAAACATAATAAAGACCTTAAAAAAAAGTTATAAAAGCTATAGGTTTTCAATAGCTTTTACAATTAATTCAATAGTAGATTCAATATCCTTTTTACTACAGACGCTTACAGTGGTATGGATATACCTTGTTGGAACAGACAGAACACCGGTTGGAATTCCTTCTCTTGTTAAATGAATAGCTGTTCCGTCAGTAGTTCCTCCGTCACTTACTTCTAATTGATAGTCAATATTGTTTTCATCACCTGCTTTAATAAGCATGTCTTTAATTGATTTTTGAGTAATGATTCCTCTACCGCTTGCATCTATTAATATAACTGCAGGTCCTTTACCAATAACAGCAGGTGCTTCATCTTTTTTGATTCCAGGATGATCTCCAGATAGTGTTACGTCTAAAGCAATTGCCATGTCTGGATTTAATTTATAGGATGAAGTTTTAGCTCCTTTAAGACCTACTTCTTCCTGAACAGTTCCTACACCATAAACAGTAGCTCTGGTTTTTACTCTTTTTAAAACTTCCATCATCACATAGCATCCAACACGATTATCTAAAGCTTTTCCCATAATTAAATCATTAGGGAATTCTTCATACCATGATTTGAAAGTTATTGCATCACCTACACAAACCATAGATTCAGCATCTTCCTTATCTTTCGCACCAATATCAATAAACATGTCTTCAGATTTAACAACCTTATTTCTTTCTTCAGGTTTTGTTACATGAGGTGGTTTGGAGCCTATAACTCCTACATGGTCTCCATTGGTTCCATGAACAACTACTGTTTGGTTCATTAGCATCTGATCGTTGATTCCACCAATCTTAGAGAATTTAAGATAACCTTCATCATCAATATATCTTACCATCAATCCAATTTCATCCATATGGGATGCAAGCATTATTGTAGGGGCTTTTCTTTCACCTTTTTTAGTAGCTATAATATTTCCCATACTGTCTTTTTCAATTGAGTCAACTGAGTCTTTTAATTCTTCTTCAATAATATCTGCAATTTTTTCTTCAAATCCAGAAATTCCTGGTGTTAGAGAAAGTTTTTTCATTAAATCCATTTTATTCACCTACCTGTATGTTTTTTTGATTTATACTTCTTTTACATTTAATATTAGGTTATGTAAATATAAAAAAGTAATTATGGAAATATCTAATAGGGGATAATTAATAATGATTTTTACTGGCGAAGATTAATTATAATCTACATTCCATTATATAATCATCCATTACATAACCTTCACCAATATCTGTAACAACACTGTCAACAATTTCAAATCCTTTGAATTTGTAAATATTGATGACAGGAATATTATTTTTATTTACAGTTAAATAAACTGATTTTTTATTTAGTTTTTTACCTATTTCAAATATTTTTTGAAACATTGAAGAGGCAATTCCCTGACCTCTATATTTTTCATGAAGATATAGTTTGCTTAAAAATATTTTTTCTTTTTCTGTTTTTATTCCCATATAACCGCATAGTTCAGCATTATGATAAACTGAAAAGTAGGTGTAATTATCATTTGTTGTCTGATTTACAATAGCTTCCAATGATTGGAAATTCAAAAGCATGTAATCAATTTGTTCTTGTGATATAATGTTGATAAAATATTCATTCCAGATTTCATAAGCTAAATCAGCGATTTTATTCAAATCCTCTTTTGTAGTGGCTTTTATAATTTCAACAGACATTTTATCCAATATATGTACAAGTTATTATTTATCTGAAAGCGCTTTAAATCCAATAGGTACAGTACTGTATTTTGTTCCAGCAGCAGATACTACATCCTGAACTCTTGATGTTAAAAATGATTGAGGTCTCCATGGAGCATCTTTATCTTCTCTTACAATTGACACTTCATCAACTTTTCCCTGTTCAAGCAAATAAATTAGAATAGCTGATACAACACCACCATCCTGACCTATTATTGATTCTGCTTTTACAGATAATAATTCAATATAGTTTCCTAATGGTTTTTCATCAATATTCTTTTCAAAGATATCTTCACTTACATATGTTCTTGGACATGCAAAGTAACATGCGTGGATGTCTTCTTCACAGTCTTTTGTAGATACCGGTTTTCTGCGGTTAATTTGAATTGAGTCAATTGGACATACATATTCACAGGCACCACAGAGTACACATGATCCAACGCTTATAACATCGTTTTCCAAATTGTTGAATTGGCAGATTAAGGCTTCTTCAATTACTTCTTCATCAGTCATGTATCTTTTTGAAAGTACCGGTCTTGCAACTGCTTCCCTTTTTGAGATAATTTTTGAATTTTTGGATATTTTACTGTTGGATATGTTTTTAAGAATTTCTTTTCCTTTTTCATCCAATTTTTCAGCTTTAATATATCCTCTTTTAATACATTCATCAATTACTTCTTTTCCTTTTTCAGTTCTGACAATAACTGTTGAATGATTTTCAGGAGTTCCTACAGAACCTACGGATATGTCAGATGCATCAGATGTAAAATCTGTACAAACATGACAGTTTTTACGGGTAAATAATTCTGTTTCGCCAACAGGTATTTTAAATGTAGATCCATCCATTAAATAAGCTATAAAATATCCCTTATCAATTCTAAATTCTTTTACTTCGAATAATTGAATATCATTCTTTTTTAAAAATTTTTCAAGATAGGAATAGGAAAAGTTTTCCATACAAAATAATCCTAATTTAAATTCAATATCAGATCCGCCAGTATAATCTTCATATTTATTGATTTTTGTTGCAGCTAGTATCTGACATGGTGTTCCGACTAATGCTATTTTTTCGTTATTCATTAATTCACCTCTTACACCAATATTAATTAATAATATATTAGTTGAACATTTATTTAATAATTTCGAAATAATGCCCGTTAATTCGAACAAATGGAAAATTCATCAATGTAAGACTATTTTTTATTCAAGATTCTTTACAAACAATAATATCGTGCCATCCTTATTATTGTCATATAAAAATGATTTTAAAGAGTTTATTTTGATTTTTAATATTATAAATTACAAAACATTTAAATATTTCTTTTAATATTATTTTAAATGTTGATTTATATGTTATTCGAGAAAATTTCAAAAATATATTTCAGTCCATCAAATACAACTAAAAAGATTACAGATAAAATAGCTGAAAACTTCGATGGAACCTATGAAATCTATGATTTGTTAAATTATAAAAAAGATATGGAACCAAGAGAATTTGGTGATGAAGATATTGTAGTTGTTGGAATGCCTGTTTTTGCAGGAAGAATTCCGAAAATTGCAAGAGAAAAATTAGAAAAATTTAAAGGCAATGGAAATGTTCCGGCTATTGCATTTGTAAATCGTGGAAATGCAGATGTAGGAGATTCATTACTTGAATTAACCGATATCCTTAAAGAAAATGGATTTAATGTTATTGGTGCAGCAGTATTTGTAAGTCAGCATTCTATTTTTACTGAAGTAGCTAAAGGCAGACCTGATGAAAAGGATTTGGAAAAAATCAAAGAATTTGCAGATAAATGTTCTGAAAGACTAGAACAAAAAGAAGATATTAAAGTACCTGGAAACAAACCTTATAAAGAATATAAAGTAGTTCCATTTAAAGCAGGCTGTGATGAACTTCTCTGTACTTTCTGTTATGACTGTGTTTCTGTCTGTCCACAAGGAGCTATCCCTGACGATGATCCGGTTGAAACAGATTCTGAAAAATGTGATGGATGTACTGCATGTATTTATATTTGTCCTGAAAATGCAAGGTCATTTACAAATCCCGAGTTTAAACCTGCATCTGAAGCATTTAAAGAAAAATACTCAGAGAGAGGAGAACCAGAATTTTATTTCTAAAATTCTATTTTTTATTTTTTCATTAATCTGTTTTTAGCTATATTTCTTACATATTCATTTTCATCATTATTTATCACTGACTTTAAGAATTTTTTATCTGAAATATTTTTAACAGCTGCTTCACGAACTCTCCATGATTTATCATTTTCAACAACATTAAATAAGACTTTTTGAGTTTTAATTTTAGATATTGCATTTACAGAAATTTCTTCATCAATATTTAATTTATATATTTCAAACAATATTTCATCATCGCTGATTTTTTCCAGTGCTTTAAGTGAAAATTCCGTATCTTTATTTTGACGAATGATTTTAGTTAAAATATCCGTATCCTCAATATAGTTCAATGTCTGTTTTTTAATATCTTCTAAAGAGGCTTCATTTAAAATATCATTAAATAATTGTTTTGAATTAATATGGTTTATAGCTTCAGCAGCAATATTGTAATCTCTGCTTTTAATCGCGATTTCAGCATATAATTTTTCTGAATTTAAATTAGGATTGGCTAATGCATGTTTTCTAACAATAGCATCATCATCATTCAATATAACATTTAACAGTTTTTCAGGGTTTTTAATTGATTTAACTGCGTGTTGGCGAACAAATCTATCAGAATCATTTTCAACAATTAAAGTTAAGGTATCTTCATCGGTAATCTTTTTAACCGCTTCCACACGAACGATTTTATCATTATCATTAAGTGCAATTTGGGATAGTAATTTTTCATCATCGATTCTTTTGACTAGATCGAGACGAACATCTGATTTTGAAGAGTTTAAGGCAATATCTTCAAGTAATTTTTCATTTTTGATTTTTTCAAAGATTTTTTGTCTGATTTTACTGTTTTCTTCTTGTTTTACAATTTCTACAAGGATATTTTCATCATTAAGTTTATCAATAGCTACTTTTTTAATTTCATCATCCTTATTTTCTCTTAATATTTCAGTTAGTGTTTCATCATCTATTTCCCTACATTTTTTAAGGGCATTTAGTCTAATTTGCCTGTCTTTACTGTTTAAGATTAAATCTATTAGAAATTTTGATTCATCAATTTTATTTAAAGCTTCTTTTCTATATTTTTTATCATTAGCTTCAATTGCAATTTTTGCTAAAGTTTCATTGTCTGTAATTTTATTAAATATTTCATCTACATGAGGTGATTTTTTTTGGTTTATAACTATTTGTGTTATTGATTTGTTATTTTCACCTAATCTTTCATATGCAAAACTTCTAACATCATAGAATTGAGCGTATTCAGATGCATCTTTAAGCAAAACTTCATCATCAACTTTGCTAATGGCTAATAATCTTATTGCTCTATCCTTAACGGTTTTTGCAATTTCAAGTAGCACATATTGATTTGTAATGTCATTGGTGGCTTTTGCTCTTACATGACGATCCTTATTATTCATAGCTATATCTTTCAATACTAGCTGATCTTTTTCTATTTTTTTATCATTAATTCTGATTTCCTGCGGAACTGTTTCAGCTGTTTTTTTCTTTTTAAATCTGTCAAAAAAACCCATTTAATCACCATTTACTTCCCTATACATTTTTTCTAAAAAACTTGCTAATGATATAATATCCTGCCGGTTATGGTCAATTATTGGTATTAATGGTCCTATGTTGTTTTTTATTAAATAAGTATTATAATAGTCTGGAATGTAGGCTCCTATAACATCACATTCTCTTTCAATACCAAAAATATGTTTTTCAATGGTTTGAAGCTTACAGTTTGGAAGGCTGTCTTTCCATAAGTATCGGGCATAGTTTATTAAATCAAAATGAGGTATTTCCAATTTATTAGTTGGCATTCTATAATATTTCATTCTGTTTTTAATGTATGGAACATCAAAATATTTACCATTAAATGTTACATGTGCTGAATTTTCATCCAAATGGGACATATATGCTTTTAAACTTGCCGGCTCCTGAATCAAATCCTTAACTAAATATTGTGTTGATATTATGCTGTTGTTTTTTATTTCTGCTATTCCTATTAATATAATGGGAACATTTGAAAGGCCTAATGTTTCTATATCCATGAATTTAAAATCTTCCTTATCAAAAAGACATGCCAAGTTAATAAGATTTAATTTACACTCTTTAGTATAAGTATTATTCTTAATCAGATTGACTAGGTTAGGCACTTCCAAATTATCAATATCTTCAAGAATTTCACAGGCTTTATCACAATACTTTTCATGGTTAATCAGGTCGTCAATAGTGTTAAATCCATCACTTTTAAGTTTAGATTCCTTAACAACACCTATTCCAGGAATCAGTTTAAGATTTTTTTTAATTTGTTTTCTATATGCTTCGTCTTTCAGATTAAACATAATCGGTTGAATATCTGTAATTTTTACAATTTCTCCATAATCAGTATTTACTGTATTATAACCTTTTAAATCATCAAAGGAATAATCTTCAAATTTATTCAATAAATACTTTTTATATTCATGATAATCAAAAAAATCATTATTAATTACATTTTTTTTATAATCGTAGTTTTTAATAATTGAGTTAAATAAATATTTCTCATGATTTTCCATAATACTCAAATTATTTATTTAGATAAATATTTAAAAATACTTTTCTATAATATATAGTATAATGTTTAATCAACATAACATTGAAACAGATTTAATAGGATATAT